>NZ_JASOER010000003.1:0-117260 GCF_030212665.1 Pauljensenia sp. UMB9872
GCACGACCTCCACCACACAAGCCCCCACCGAAACAACTGGGACTAACCCTCCACCAACTCTTTTTGTCCTTTAACCCCGGCAATGTTGACGCTCAGCAACAGTGGGGGGATCAGTAGATACCACTTGTTGTGTCGTAGCTTCGGGAAAACCTGCAATGCAACCAAGCAGAGGCTACCAAGCAGAGCCGAATACTGCTTCACAATCGGGAACCAGCCTGCGGAGTTCGTCCCAGCGGTCGAATGAGGCCACCAGAAGATACTCAGCGACACTGGCACCACGATGAACAGAGCAAGAACGACCCACATGTTCCGCTGGGCAAGCCAGGCGGCGAATGCGAGGGCAGCGATGACGATCAACAACATCACATAGTCCCACCATTCTCCCTTCTCAAAGAAGAAGAGGGTCGCATAGTCGGGAGGCGTAATGTTACCCATCACTTGGCCTCCTTACCCCAGTTGGGCAAGTAGGTCTTTTCCATCTTCTGACGGATCTGCTCGTTCCAATCGAATGCGGGTTCGCTCCATCCATCGAAGTATTCGGCGTCAACTTCGTGCTCCCATGGGGTTCCTGGTCCTACCGGTGGCCAGCTGGGATCTTCGGTAACGGGCTTACGAATCTCAGCAACTGCAGGAGATTTACGGCCGTATCGGAACCACTGTGTGTACGTTTCGTCGAACAGGGGAGTCCCGTCGTAGCGACCAGCTGGAGTACCGGACTTGAAGAACTGGCCACCAAGCACACCACGCATGAACTTGCCGGTGTGATGCTGCTCCTTACGGAACTCCAACACGCGCTTCACGTAGATGTTCTGCATGTGGGTCATGCATCCGCCAATGAACTCGATATTGACCCAGTTCAGGGCCTTCATGGCGACTGAGTCAGGTTCGTATCCGATACGCCAGTGATTGATCAGACGCGTGCGACCGCCCTGAAGCGGAACGACGTAGAAGCACCATGCTGCTGCGAAGTGGGTCATTCCAGGGAAACGGAATGCGTAGGAGCCAGGTGCCTTTGGCGGATTCTTGGTATCAACCCACTGGACCATGTATTTGCCGGGGACAATATCGGCCCATTCCATTGACATTCCGTGGTAATCGAAGGCGGCGATATCACCGGGCATCATGGAATCTGGCTGTTGGAATTCTTCTTGAATTTCGTAGGAATTAAAGAAGGGGAGTCGAGCAAATGTTCTTTCTAAGAATTCTGAAGAAAATGAACCACTCTTTTCCGCGCCGATTTGTTTGAATAATCTCCACACTGCGTAAGCGGGGGCTTCAATTGTAATGGCGTAGGTTGAAGAATAACCATTATCGTAATTTGCGTCGATTAAATCGTCGCCCGGATAACGCCATGCTTGTTCTTCCGGAGTTGCTTTGCCACTAAGCTGGCTGAAGCCATACATCCCGCTCAGGACACCTAAAGCCCCCAGACCGATAGCGGTCCTAAGGCCACGCTTCGACGAATTCTTTGACATTTTTCTTCCTCCCGTCAAGGCCCAGTTGTGGGCAAGCGGAGGAGATAAATAAAACCCCGGCCAAAAGTCCTAAGCATCTTTGCTAAAAAGAACTTTCTGCGGAATTATAAATCCCTCTTTGGGTCAATCTCGCTCCGCGTTTTTTCTTGTTCACTAGGCTAGCCGAATAACTACTATCCCGTCTGTGTTTCAAGGAGGAAACTGATGGAGTCACTGTGGCTGTGGGAAATTGGCTCCCCGAAGGTCTATGCGCTTTGGCTAGCGGTATTCGTCGCTCAGATGCTTGTTGCTGAGATCAACCGGCGGTGGAACTGGACCATCTTCGTTATCTGGACGATCGGTGGCATTGCGCTTATGCCCTATGCTTGGATTCACGGCACACCAATGGTCGGTTGGTTCCCATTCGGCAAATACGCCATCATGATCCTTACTGCAACAATGACCGGAACCGTCCTTGTCTATGCGAAGAAAAATCCGCAAAAGGCGCACAAATACGCTATTTGGCTGGGTGTTGCACTCTGGATCGGTCTCGCAGTCAACATCATGGAAGCCAATATCCGTGACCTCACCATCTATTTCAACGCGGACACCTACTATGCGTGCGGAGCAGATTGGCAGTGCCTGAAGCATGTCAATGACACTCACACTCTCGATATGATCGCGGGCCTTCCGGAAGCCAGGGGCGTGACCGCCGAACTCCATTCACAAGCATGGTACGAAGCAGTCGCGTCGAATCTTTCCGCTCGCCATATCGGTATTGATCCAGAAACCGGTTTTAGAACTATTGGTGGCTACTGGAACCTGATCAGCGCAGCAGCTGGCTTGCTCAACATCATCACAATCACCGGTCTAGGCAAGATCATCGCCACATCGCCAGGCAAGCAGAAGGTTCGTGGCCTGATCTGGGTTGACATGGTGTGGCCGTGGGTTATTGCCTACGACCTGTGGAACCATGCTTTCCTCTACAACTCGCTTGCTGACTACACCTGGTATTGCACAGCCGCCCTTCTTCTGGCATGTACAATTCCCGCCTTCACATGGGCAAAGGGCCAGTGGATTTGGTTCAGGTGCTTCACGTTGGTGTTCTGGATTTCTATGAACACATTGCTACCGGAAATCCTCGTTCCACCAAACAGCACCTTTAACTTCTCCACGATGGATCCGAACGCGAACATCATCTGTGCTGTTCTTGCATTGATCGCGAACATTGCTCTGTTCGTCTACTGGCTCTACAAGATCGTTCGCTACCACCGCAACCCGATCACCGGTGTTTTGTACCCCGAGCTCGCCGAATTCAAGACGATCGTTCGCACCCACTGCGATGACAAGGACAAGTACTTCCTTGTTGATCGCATTCCCGAAACTCCGACAGAACTCGGCTTCGAACCCGATTCTCCGAACCCGCCAGCTGACGGTTATGTGTCATACATGCCGTGGTGGGGAGATAAGGACCATCGCTACCCGAAGGCTCGAACCGAGCGCTGACTATCATCAGCGTTCGTGTGCTACGCCAGAGTTTGGGGGTGTTATCGTCATTGATGACACCCCCAAACGAATTTCATGGTGGTGTATTTAGTCTGACGTTGGAGCAGGAATCCCGACATAGCGAGGCCTGAGTACGGGCTGGGGGACATAGGTTTTTGCGTCGATTTCCCGCTCAAACTTCAGAAGGTACTCTTTGGCTTCGCGCCCGCCACCATACTCACCGTACGACCCATCTTTTCGCGTGATCCGATGGCATGGAGCAAGGATAGGCAACGGGTTATGGGAACACGCTGACGCAGCCGCACGATGAGCTTTCTTATTACCTGCAAGCAGTGCCAGGCCTGAATACGGCAATGTCGTACCGAAAGGAACCATCGTCAATTGTTGGGCAGCGCGCGCATAGAACCCCGAGATCAGGGACCAGTCCAGTACAAGATCGAAAGTCTTACGCTGACCAGCGAAATACTCTTCAATCTGATCTACGGCCTCAAACAGTTCTTTACTGTCTTCAACCATCTCATCATTCAACGAGTTTGCGACATCACGTCGTACTGTGGCGAAGTCTTCGCATTCGAAGGCAACTCTGACGATGCCTTTGCCAGACTTGATGAGCATCAGGTCGCCAATGGGGGAAGAAAGTGTTGTCCAGTGAAGCATCATTACTCCTTGGGTGAGCTCAACAGCGAATGGTACGAAACAGACTTTATGCACAAAGTCAACCCCGTGGTAGTTATCCACAGGGTTGACGTGTAAAACGAGTTGGTTCGGTGCCCGTTACTTGCGACGACGTTCGCGAACGCGCATACCGATCTGAATCGGAGTCCCTTCAAAGCCGAACTCCTCGCGCAAACGGCGTTCAATGAAACGGCGATATTGCGGGTCAAGGAAACCCGTTGTGAACAGGACAAAACGCGGAGGACGTGATGACACCTGCGTGCCAAAAAGAATACGAGGTTGCTTACCGCCACGTAGCGGGTGCGGGTGGGCGGCAACGAGTTGACCGAGGAACGCGTTCAACTGACCTGTGGGGATACGCGTTTCCCAACCGGCAAGAGCCGTGTCGAGTGCGCGCGTAATTCGGTTCGTATGCCACGTGGTCAGAGCGGACACGTTGATTCGCGGAGCCCACTGGACTTGGACAAGTTCGCGTTCGATTTCGTTCTTCAGTTCGTTCTGTCGGTCTTCGTCAACGAGGTCCCACTTGTTCGTGACAATTACCAGTGCACGACCAGCATCAACGACCTGCTGAACGACGCGAATATCCTGTTCTGTCAGTGGCTGGGAGCCATCGAAGAGGACAAGAGCAACTTCCGCCTTCTCAATTGCTGCCTGGGTGCGAATCGACGCGTAGTAATCAGCACCGGTCGTACGGTGCATCTTGCGACGAATACCGGCGGTGTCAACAAACCACCAGAGGCGCCCATCAAGCTCAATGAGTTCGTCGACAGGATCGCGGGTCGTGCCAGCAAGTTCGTTGACGACAACGCGTTCGGCTTGCGCGAGCGCGTTGAGAAGAGAAGATTTGCCGACATTCGGGCGTCCGACAAGTGCGATGCGACGAGGCCCCCCCTGAGGCAGTGCGCTTGCCACGGCGGATTCATCGGGCAGAACATCCATGATGGCGTCCAGCAAGTCGCCGGTACCGCGGCCGTGGAGTGCAGAAATCGGGTGGGGCTCACCCATTCCGAGGCTCCACAGGTAAGCGGCGTCGGCTTCTTGTTGAGGAGAATCAACCTTATTTGCTGCCAGAATCACCGGCTTGCCTTTTGATCGAAGCATCGTAACGATGCGTTCGTCTGAAGCGGTGACGCCAACGGTTGCGTCAAGAACCAGAACGACGGCGTCGGCAAGGTCAACGGCAATTTCTGCCTGCTCAGCAACCGAACGGTCTAGACCTTTAACGTCGATTTCCCAACCACCGGTGTCGACGACTGTGAAGTCGCGACCTGCCCATTCGGCGGGGTAGGAGACCCTGTCACGAGTAACACCGGGAGTGTCCTGAACGACAGCTTCGCGACGACCAATAATGCGGTTGACCAGCGTTGATTTGCCGACGTTCGGGCGTCCAACGATGGCGAGAACCGGTAGACCGGCGAGTTCTTCTTTAGGCTCATCGAAAGAAGCTTCACCGTCGATCAGTGCAAGATCGTCCTCGTCAAGCTCGAATTGAGCAAGAGAAGCTCGCATGTGCTGAGCGCGTAGCTCAGCTTCTTCTTCGGTGGCCAGGTCCTGATTCAGGTTCTCGTCATTCACCCGTTCATCTTACGTGGCATCACACCCATAAGCGGTGTCAGCCTTGCGCTCACGCGTAATCTCACACGTTCTTAGATGTGCGAGCGAACGTCGTAGTAGAGCACTTCGCGCGATACGGGAACGTCGTTGTACTCGTGTTTAATGCCTTCGAAATCTTGGTACCACTCCGAGCCTTTACCGGTGATAATCACCGTGTCACCTGGCTGGGCTGTCAAGATTGCTTTGCGCACTGCATCGCGACGGCACGTCTTAATTTCTGTTACATCGTGCATGTCCGGACGTATCGAAGTAATACCGCGCAACAGATAGTCACGAATAGACTGCGGGTCTTCGGTACGTGGATTTTCGTCGGTCACCCACAAGACGTCAGCTTCTCGTGCCGCGATTTTGGCAAGGTATTCACGTTTTGATGCGTCACGGTCTCCGTCGGTACCGAATACGATATGAAGCTTTCCCTTCGTCAGCTCAGCTGTTGAGCGCAGAGTCCACTCAAGAGCCTCGGGAGTATGGGCGTAGTCGACGATGACGAGTGGCTGATTATGAGGCTTAGGATTAATCATTTCCATGCGCCCTGGAATCTGCTCCGCCTTTTCAATGGCGGCGATTACTGTATCCACGTCATACCCAAGCTGAACGGCAGCAACAATGGCGACGGCAGTGTTCTGAACGTTCACTTCACCAAGAATCGGCATTGCGACATCATGCCCTGCGCCATTCGGATCCACCAACGTAAAGACCGTGCGACCGATCGAACGGTCGGGGTGAGTATTTTCAACGTGCCACTCGGCTTCGTTCGAGCTCAGCGCGGCAACGGTTGTCACCGGTACTTCAGCTTCGCGGGCAAGGCGCTGGCCCCACTCGTCATCGACGCATACAACACCGCGTCGTGAGTGTTCTTGAGTAAACAGCGACTTCTTCGCGGCGAAGTAGTTCTCCATGTCGCCGTGGTAGTCGAGGTGATCGTGTTGCAAATTCGTGAAGCCGACAACGTCAAACACAATGTCGTCAACGCGCTCGAAGCTCAGAGCGTGAGAGCTTGTTTCAATAACCGCTGCGCCAAGGCCTTCTTCCAGTGTTTGGGCAAGGAAGCGCTGGATGACAGGGGATTCAGCCGTAGTCTGATCGGAACGGAAACGTAGGTTACCGATGCGTGTTTCGACGGTTCCGCAGATGGAGGGGTTCGGAAACTCAACTCCCAGAGCTGCACGCATGAGGAACGACGTAGTGGTCTTCCCGTTCGTGCCGGTCACGGCCATCGTCTTCAACTTTGTCGCAGGCTGGCCGTAGAGGGTTGCGGCGATAGTCGCTGCGCATCGACGAGGATCCTTAAGAACAACGATTGGCAGTCCGACTTTCTCGTCGATTGCTCGCTTCGCTCCCTCGCTGTCCGTGACAAGGAGGGTTGCACCAGCCTCGGCTGCCGCGTGGGCAAAACGAACGCCGTGCTGGGTGAGCCCAGGAATAGCGACGAACGCCCAGCCTTCTTCACAGTCGTTCGAGGAAACGGTAATGCCCGTGATGGTAAGCACGCTTGGATCCCCAAAAGGATTTCCCAAGGCATCGCATACTGAATAGGAACCAGCGTTGGCCAGAGCAACCGGAACACTCAGTGGCACAACTGAGGGGCGAATATCTACGACTGAGCTCATACCTCATACTGTAGCGCCGTATAGCGAAACGCTTACAGCCACTTCTCGAAGTGTTCAAGAACGCGCCGTAAACTACGGTTATGCACGTCTTATCCCGCGATGAAGCCCGTCAACGTTCACACGCAATCGACCTTTCGACGATGAAGGTCAATCTTGATGTGCGCGGTGGGGATAGCCAAGACAATACCGAGTTTGTGGTTACGTCCACCTTCACCCTGACCTCCCACGCGGATTCCACCTTCGTCGACATCGCAGGCCAGGTTACCCGGCTCAGTGTGAACGGCGAGACGCGAGAGATCACGCAAAATGACGAGTGTCTGACCCTCAGCGGTCTGCCCGTCGATACTGAGTGCACGGTTGAGGTTCAGGCGCGATGCCCGTATTCACACTCCGGTGAAGGTCTGCATCGGTACATTGACCCAGAAGATGGGCACGTTTACCTGTACACGCAGTTTGAGCCCCAAGACGCTCACCGCGCATGGCCATGCTTCGACCAACCAGATTTGAAAGCCGAGTGGTCATTCATCGTTGATGCGCCCAAACAGTGGGTTGTTGCCTCCAACGGAGCAGAGCTACATACCGAACCCATTGAAAACGGCACACGACATGTCTTTGCTCGAACGCGCCTGTTGTCCAGCTACATCACCGCCGTCGTCGCCGGTGACTGGGCTGTCATTGACGGAGGTACTTGGAGCGGGGGAGCAAGCGACGGTCAGAAGATTGACGTCCCACTGCGCTTGATGTGCCGTTCAAGCTTGGCTCAGG
Organism: Pauljensenia sp. UMB9872; assembly: GCF_030212665.1. Classification (NCBI taxonomy): domain Bacteria; kingdom Bacillati; phylum Actinomycetota; class Actinomycetes; order Actinomycetales; family Actinomycetaceae; genus Pauljensenia; species Pauljensenia sp. UMB9872. Next base: position 7,628 of record NZ_JASOER010000003.1, read on the forward strand.
CGATTGATTCCGACGATATTCTGTCCGTTACTCGCGCTGGCTTGGACTTCTACCACCAGCACTATGGCATCACATACCCTTGGGGCAAGTACGATCAGATCTTCGTTCCCGAATACAACTTGGGAGCCATGGAGAATCCGGGATGCGTGACCTTTAACGACTCATATCTTTCACGTGACACCCCGACCTTCGCCCAGCGTCAGCGTCGAGCAAACACGATTCTTCACGAAATGTGCCACATGTGGTTTGGGGATCTTGTGACACCTCGATGGTGGGACGACCTCTGGTTGAAGGAGTCATTCGCCGAGAATCAGGGTGCCCTGGCAGCAAGCCGAGCAACCGTGTACACGGGGGAGAGGGCCGCATTTGCTGCAGGTCGCAAAATCTGGGCCTACGAGCAAGACCTCATGCCGACAACTCACCCGATCATTGCTGACATTCCCGACCTTGGCGCAGCCAAAACCAACTTTGACGGCATCACCTATGCCAAGGGCGCTTCGGTACTCAACCAGTTGGTAGCAACCGTCGGCGAAGAAGCCTTCTTTGAAGCCGTGCGAATTTACTTCCAACGCCATGCCTTCGGATCGACCTCATTCCAGGACCTCGTCGATTGCCTGCAGGAAGCAACGGGCAAGGACTTATCCCACTGGGTGTCCACGTGGCTTACTACCTCCGGTCCCTCGAAACTCGTTCCTCACTTTGATATCTCCCGTATTGGTAGCGTCACCAACTTCCAGATCACGGATGAGTCTGAGTCAGATACGACTCGCCCGCATCGTTTCGATGTCACAACGTGGGCGATGAAACGCGATCAGCTTCAGATAACGCATCGTTTTGAGCTAACAATGGAGGATCGATCCCAAGAGGTTGATCCCGCGGGGCTTCTCTGCCGACCAGCCGGTATTACGGATATGGATCTAGTCGTCGTCAATGACGGCGATCTGACGTATGCGGTCACCTACCTCGACGATCGCTCAGCATCCAATGCACTTGCCTTGATTTCGGCATGTCCCGACCTGATGACGCGATGCGTCGTGTGGGGTGCCCTGTTCAACGCTGTTCGTGACTGTCGCTTGAACCCCAGTGACTTCACTCTTGCAGCATTCCGTCATGCAGAAAACGAAGTCGACGAGACACTTGCGGATCGTTTGTTGGAGCTCGGTCGCATTACCCTGGGCACCTACGTGCCAAAGGAACAGCGTGGCGCGATTGCTACAACGGTAGGAACACTTGCGCTACGTCTGTCGCGTGAGCACGTCACAGATCGTGGTCGCGCATGGTTGAAGACCCTGTTCTTTACCTATCCGATGACCGATGACCCCGCGATTAGTCAGACCGTGGAATCGTATGCAAATACTTTGACCAGTGAGATCGTTTGGACAGGTCGTACTGTCATTGCTGCTTCAGGTTCGATTGGACGCGATCGTATTGAAGCATGGCTCGCTACTTCCTCAACAGGCGAAGCAAAGACCGCATCAGAACGCGCAATTGCAGCTCTGCCGTACGAAGAAGAACGCGAGGCCTCGTGGTCGAAACTCTTCGTTGACGGGATCGCAAACGACACATTGAGCGCAATCCTCGACGGATTTGCTGCCTCCTCGTGGCAAGGCTCAAGCTTCATTGACCGAGGTCTTGGCTCACTCGAATACTTCTGGAATACACACTCGATTGCCCTGTCGATTCGCTACATCAAGGGTCTTCTTTCGCTCCCGGTTTATGCCGACAGCCCCGAAAGCGTCGAGGACCATATTGATCGGGTGAATCGTTGGCTCGGCGAACACGAGAATGCAGCATGGCCGTTGAGACGTCTTCTCATTGAGCATGTTGATTACGCATCTCGCGCAATTAACGTACAACGCAACTGGATGTAGGCGTGCAAGAATACAACAAGCACACAACGTCTTCTTCGCCGGCGCAAGGCAGTGATCCTGCTGCGTCGATGTCGTTGCTGACCTCGTTGTTGAATAATCCGCTCGATGTTGGGTACGAAAGCTATGACGATACTCAACATTCCAAGCATTGGTGGCATCGCCCGATCGCTTTTGTTTTCACGCTGGCGCTCGGCTTCACGCTCACAATCGCAGTGATGTCATTGCGTACCGCTCAGGACGCTGACATTACTCAAAGCCTTCGCGATCAGGCACAATCTAGTCAAAGCGTCGTGGCTTCCCTTCAGGACAACGTTCAATCGTTGTCCACCCGCGTCAACCAAGCTGCGTCGTCGACAGCTCCTCAGGTCCTCGTTGATCCTTCGATTGCACTGACAAATGCAATGGAACCCGTGGTTGGTCCGGGAATTACGGTCACGGTCAAGGACTCGTCGTCAGCAAAAACGCTGACACAAGGGTCACGAGGTCAGGTCCGCGACATTGACTTGAATGTGATCGTGAATGCCCTCTGGGCTGGGGGAGCCGAGGCAATTTCAATCAATGACCTACGAATTGGCCCAGGCACGTTTATTCGTACTGCTGGTTCGGCAATTCTTGTGAACGTCACTCCCGTTGAATCTCCGTACGAGGTGAGAGCTATCGGAGATGCGAACACGCTGTCCGTTGGTCTTGTACGCGGGTCAACAGGTGATTTTCTTTCAACTGCGAAGTCAATGAACGGCATTGAAATCTCGGCTGCGGGCACCGCCGAAATTCAAATGCCAGCGCTTAATGTCCGTACTCCGCAGTATGCGGTAGCGTCGAATTCCCAAGGAGAATAGTCATGGTTGTTGTCATTGGCCTAGCGGCTGGCATTATCTTGGGATTTTTCCTTGATCCGACGATTCCTGTTTGGCTTCAGCCGTTCTTGCCGGTTGCGGTAATCGCGGGCTTGGACGCTCTCTTTGGCGCGACACGCGCTTGGCTTGAAGGGGTGTTCCATGATCGCGTGTTCATCACGTCGTTCTTCTGGAATGTCGTTGTTGCCTGTTTGCTTGTGTGGTTGGGAACTCAACTTGGCGTGGGGTCCGCGATTACGACGGCCGTCATCGTCGTGTTGGGTATTCGTATCTTTTCGAATACAGCGTCGATTCGTCGTCTGATTTTTAAGGCGTAAAGTCCATGAGTTTAGATCCGAAGAATTCGCGTCATGGGCGACATGGAGCTTCTCGAAGGGACGAGGTTGCGTCCACTGAAAAGGACGTTAAGCCGGGTCGCGCGCAGTTTGTCAAAGCTCTTTTTGCTGTTCCGCGCACGATTCACCTTGTCCTTGTTCTAATCTGTTTGGTTCTTGGTTTTGCGCTGGTGACAACCGTTCGTGCTCAACGGGAAGATCCCTTGGAAGCGTTGAGCGAACAAGACTTGGTTGTGTTGCTTTCTGAGCTGAATTCTCAGGAGAATAACCTTCGTCAGGAGCGTTCTGCTTTACAACAGCAGGTTGCCGAGATTGAAGCCAACGAGTCGGAGCAAGAAGCGGCAGCTCAGACGGCTCGGAAGATTAACCAGCTCGCTCAGATCAATGCAGGCAGAGTTCCTGTCGAGGGACCCGGGGTGCTCATGCATATCGGTGATGACGCGAATCGTTTAACGGCTACCGAGTTCGTGATGACGTTAGGGGAGTTACGTAATGCCGGGGCTGAGGCAATCGAGTTGAACGGCGTGCGTCTTTCCACCCGGAGCGCGTTTACGTCTGACAATAATACGATTGCGGTCGATGGCGTTGTCTTGTCGCAACCGTATGATTGGCATGTGATCGGCGAGGGGCAGACGATTGCGACTGCTCTAGAGATTCAAGCTGGTTCGGCTGCCCAGATGCGCGCAAAGGGCGCGAATGTGACGATTTCAGTGGTCGGGCACATTTCGATTGATTCGGTGTCATCTGTGCCTCAGCCTCAATATGCCGTGGTTGATACGTCAGAAGATTCCAAATCTTCTGACGAGTAAGTACGTTTGCCCTTTACCCTTTAGACTATTGAGGGTAATTAATGCGTCTACCATAGGGGGAGATCATGGAATCCACTAACGATTTCGATCCAACCGCAACTTCCATCTTTGGGCTTTCGCCGGTTGAAGAGCAAGTTGATCCTCCTCTTGTGTTGTCTGCACGCGACCAGGAAGCGGTGAATTCACTTCCCGCTGGTTCTGCTCTGCTAATCGTTCAGCGTGGCCCGAACTCGGGTGCTCGTTTCCTTCTCGACGGTGAGGTAACGAATGCTGGTCGTTCCCCGAAATCCGATATTTTCTTAGACGATGTGACCGTTTCCCGTAAGCATTGCCAGTTCAAGGCTGAAGACGGCGGTCATATTGTGCGTGATTCCGGTTCGTTGAACGGCACGTATGTAAATCGTGAGCGCGTTGACTCCATTCGTTTGAACGCTGGCGACGAGGTCCAGATTGGAAAGTACCGCCTGACATACCAGCCTTCGCCCTTGCAAGCATGAGTTCTCAGGCTGCACAGTTCAGCTTTGAGGCTGAACACACGAGTATTACGGGGCCGTGGCCACACGATGCGTCTAGGGACCCGGTTCTTTCGATCGGTAGAGTTGTCGAGGAACTGAAGAAAGAGTTTCCTGCTATCTCTGTGTCGAAGGTTCGCTACCTCGATGACCAGGGGTTGGTAACTCCTGCGCGGACGAAGTCGGGCTATCGCAAGTACTCGCAGACCGATTTGGAACGTATGCGTTATGTTCTGACACAACAGCGCGACTCTTTTACTCCTCTTCGAGTAATCGGTGAGCAACTGCGCGCCCTTGATGCGGGTCATCAGGTTGAAGCAGTCAGGCGGCCTCGTATCGTTTCTTCTGAGGGCGTCAGCGTCGCGCCATCTTCTCCCTATCTGTCGGCTAGGGAACTGACCGATCTGGCCGGCGTCGATATCTCAACGCTGGAACGTTATTCTTCTGCGGGATTGATTGCCCCTGATATTGCGGGCTATTTCCCGGTGTGCTCGTTGCAGATTGTGCGACACGTTGCCACTCTTGAATCCCAAGGATTCGATATTCGTCTGTTGCGTGCAGTGAAACTCAGTGCGGATCGTTGTTCTGACGTGATCGATCAGACGGTTCAATCTACTCGTTCGCGTGGACGTTCATCTGACAATGAACGTTTGAACGCGAAGGTGACTGAATCTGCTGAAATCATTGCTGACCTGCACAGAGAGTTCCTGCGGGTCTCTGTTGGTCAGATTCTCTAAGAAGGGACTTCAACCCTCAAGTTCAACTTGAACTTGAGGCTCGCCGGTCGTGTCATTGACCTTGCGTTCAATAGCGCATAGCGTGGTATCACCATCAACTGATACGTCTTTCATTATTGCAGGAGTCCTAGTGAGCGCCGAACCATACGAGGCCGAATCGCGCCAAGCGATGCTCTTCGGTGATCCCCTTGAAGGCATTGACGGTGAAGGCCTCGGATACCGTGGTCCCGTCGCATGTGCAGCCGCTGGCATCACCTACCGCCAGCTCGACTACTGGGCTCGCACCGGTCTTCTTCAGCCTTCCGTTCGCGCCGCACGAGGTTCAGGTTCGCAGCGCCTGTACTCGTTCAAAGACATTCTTGTTTTGAAGATCGTCAAGAAGCTTCTGGATACCGGCGTTTCTCTTCAGCAAGTTCGTCAAGCAGTTTCGCAACTCCAGAACAGGGGAGTGGACGACCTTGCATCCATCACGTTAATGAGTGACGGCGCGTCAGTTTACGAATGCGCGTCGACGGATGAGGTCATTGACCTTCTTCAGGGTGGTCAGGGCGTTTTCGGCATTGCCGTCGGTCGTGTGTGGCGCGAGATTGAAGGCTCTCTTGCTGAGCTTCCTATTGAGCGTTTGAGCGACCACGTTGATGAACTTGCAGAACTTCGCAAGCGTAAGCTCCGTTCGATTTCCTAAAGCTTTGCTTTCATAGGTCATCACCTACGTCGAGGGGCAGCGATTATTCATTACCGCCCCTCTTTTCGTTGATCGCTTATCACTCAGCCCAAGCGCGCAGACTGCGTGTAACCGGTTTCAGTGTCAACAATTTCAACGTCAACGATTCCGTTCTCATCTACTCGGTAGCGTTCCTCGATAAGGTGCCCGATGTCAGTGCGCTCAATCGAGACATGTTTCAGGTCAACGTCTTCACCCTGTAGCACAGGATCAAACGGCATGATGATTTCGCCGGCTGGGCTGACCTGACCGCGCGGAACACCCTGCTCGTCAACGCTGCGATACTCAACAAAGCGGTAGTAGCCAACGTTGTGGGCAGCCATGTAACGCCGAACAACAAGGGTGTCTTCGCCCGGTGTCCATCGATCATCGGGGGTAAGTAACGGGTCGAAGGAGAGGGATGCGCCCGAGTCGTATTCACGAAAGACGCCAAGCCCGCGCGCAAGACGTTCTGACACTGTGTATCCGGCCTGTTCATCGGCCGCAATGGCAAGGCCGATAGCCGTCGAGCCTGCGTTGTGAATCGAACGATGGACGCGACGACCAAATCGACGACGGAGCACCTTCGAGACCAGTGGGAATTCAGAAGCGCCACCAACAACATAAAGACCGGCAACGTCCTCTGGAATCACGCGCTCGCCACCGTTTTCGGTGGGGGAAAGGAGTGAATCTAAGACCTCCAGTGTGTGTTCAACAAGCGGAGTTGCAGCCTCGTAGTAGTCCTTAACGGAAAACGAGATCGGGGTGTCACCAATGGTGACGACAACGTTGCGGCTGTTGGGGTTCAGCGATTCTTTAACAACGCGGCATTCTTCGATCAGTGCTTGCCACCCCATATCACTAAGAGAAGCGGGCATCACGTTGGCGTTGCGAAGTGCAACCTGTGCCAGCACCATGTCGAAGTCGTCTCCGCCCAGTAGATTATCGCCGGCAGAATCGAGGACAGCGTGGTCGCGCCCGACCGCTTCAACAAGAGAAGCATCGAAGGTGCCACCGCCCAAGTCGTAGACGAGGATTCGAGTGCGTTTTGCGTTCAAGCTGGAAGCGTGGCGGTGGGTGTATTCAAAACCTGCAGCTGAGGGCTCGTTCATCATTTCGATGACGTGCCAACCGGCTGCTTTAAATGCTTCGAGTGTCATAAAACGCTGAGCAGACCACGCATGCGCGGGGATACCGATGACCGCTTCAAGCGGTTCATCGCCGTCGATAACGGCGGAAGAATTCTCTCGCACCATACCTGCGACGTACTTAAGGAAGCGAGTAAGAACATCGACGATCAGGAAGTCGCGGTTTCCAAGGCGAAGAGTTGTCCGAGGCGTGACGTCAGGGTCGGATAGAAGGCGCTTGAAAGATCGGATGTGTTCGCCACCTTCGAGAGCTACTTCGTGAGCTTCAAAGCCAAAGAGCAAGCCTGTGTCATCCAGAGCAACAACCGACGGGATGTGGTCAAAGGCGTCGCCATCGGGTGAGATGAATGAGATCAGGGGATAGTTGCCTCGATCAACGAGGGCAACGGTTGTGCGGGTGGTGCCAAAATCTACTCCGAACTTCATAGGTTCAAGAGTATCGGCTAGGCCGAATGCCCCCGCTCAGACACCTCGGGCTTCAAGTGATTGACGCTGTGATACTCGAGTAATGATGAGGTTGGTCAGAAGAAAACCAAGTAAGCAGAACACAATGCCACCCACTGCGTCCAGCACATAGTGATTGGCGGTCGCAAGGATTACCCAGATTGTGTAGAGGGGATGCAGGGCAAGAATTGCTCGGGCTCGCCAGCTCTTAAAGACGAATGTACCTAGGACAATGGCACTCCATACAGCCCAGCCCGTGTGCATGGATGGCATCGCAGCATAAGAGTTCGCCAAATGAGAAAAAGCAGTCGAGTATCCAGAGCCAAGCGTTGATTGGGTAGCTACGGCATCGACGTACCCCAGTGAGGGGAAGAATCGCGGAGGAGCCAGGGGATACACCCAATAGGTAATCATTGCGCCACCAGTCATCACGAAGAGTGAATTGCGAACGAAATCGTAGCGATCTGGGCGTTTCACCCACACAATAGCTAAGGCTGTGAATGTCACGGCAAAGAATGAAACGGAATAGAAAACCGCTGAAACATTGGCGAGCCACGGGTGGTGGGAGAGCCATGTGTTGAGCGCGAGTTCGACGTCAATCCCGAGATAGTTTTCGAGGCGCAGAATCTGACGCGCATGCCGAACTGCACTAACTCGCGTAACGGGCGCAACGGCGCACATCAGCGAATAGAGCAGAGCACAGGTTCCGACAAGAGCAATTTCAGGGAGGGGTTTTCGGACATTCGATGAAGCGCCGGAATTGGCGGTCCGCTGATCGGTTTTCAGTGCAACACTCATGTCACCCCTTCCTTTCACATTCCATAGATGTCCTACACCCATCGTTGTCTACTTTTCTTCCGGTTGCACATTGGATTCATCGTGGTGTTGGCAACCATTTGTGAGGGGAGCGCACGGAATTGAAACTGGATCAGAACCCCAACAATTCTGACATAATGTACATTATCGGCTTTAGGTTCGCGCATGAACGATCCACCCGTAATGCAAATGCCAACATCTCAGCTAAAATAGAGTGCTAGCTTCAATGACCTTAAGGAGATCACCATGGCAGATCGCGCGCTCCGAGGAATGCAGATCGGCGCAAAGTCTATGGAGTCTGAAGACGGTGTCGTCTTTGCTGACCGCTACACCGTTTCGTACGTCTGCCCGAACGGTCACGAGTTCGAGGTTCCTCTTGCTAGCGAAGCAACTCCGCCAGCAACTTGGGAATGCCGTTGCGGTAGTTCTGCTGAGCTGATTGGCGATGCGCCAGAAGATGAAGAAACAAAGCCCGCCAAGGCCGTTCGCACCCACTGGGATATGCTCCGCGAACGCCGCAGTCTTGAAGAACTTGAAGTTGTCCTTAACGAACAGCTCGCCGCATACCGCGAAGGGCGCCTTCAGCCCGAAGGACACTATCGTAAGGGCTGATGCCCCTAGGTCTTGCTAGACCTAGACCTAAACTAAATAAAGCCTCCAGATACTCCTGACTTCCTGAGCGAAGCTAGGAGTATCTGACATAATAATACCCTCTGCCACGTGTTCCACGCACATTTTAAAGCATATTTATGCAAGTCAGAGCCTGTTTTGACGCCTTAGAGAGTTCCAGTTCACCACAGCCTGAATCGACGCATAGAGCAAGGCAAAAACGCCGTACACACCCGTTGCTCCCATAACCACCTGAGCGGGCAACTCCCCCAACTCAGCACTCTTCGTCATCGACGTCCTCAGAGGCACTGAGTCAGCAAGCCACGCAGCACTTTGAGGATCGGTTGTCGCCTTCATACGACCATCAGGCAAAATCACTGACGACATTCCGGTAGTTGACGCTTGGATCGCTGAACGCGAATACTCCATTGCTCTAAAACGCAGAAGCTGATTCTGCTGGGCAGACTCCGACGAAGATTGGAAATGATAGTTATTCGACGGAGTGACAATAAGCTGTCCACCCGCCATAACACCAGGACCAATCACCGCCGGGTAAGCGGATTCAAAACAAATCCCTATAGCGATCGGAATCGTCCGCGAATCATTGAGATGAACATTCATTAATGCAAGATTTTCAGCGGCAGCCATGTCCATATTGATCTGAGCAGCCTGGGTAGCAAGCTTCGAAATCAGCGAACGGAAAGGAATGAATTCTCCAAAAGGAACAGGCTTTTGCTTAGCATAGAGGCTTTCTTCATCGAGCCCCTCGGACCCGTACCAGACGCCCAACCAATTCCACCGCTTGTCATCTTTAACGTTCGCGAAACCGAAGAGCAACGGCGCATGAGCCAACGTGGCCGAAGAATCAACAAGCTGGGCAACCAAACCGGATTCTCTCGGGTCACGATCGGCGCCGGTTTCTCCCCAGATCAGCAGATCGACAGGATCAGACTGAGCCACAAGCTCCCGAGTCATCACAGAATTGTTCGTTGTGACCTTACCTTCGATACCAAAGGTGTGTGCTCCCGGTAGTTCAACGTCTCCCTGAACAACTCCCACACGAATCGTGCCCGCCTCTTGCGACAAAGGAAGCGGAATCATCCACGCGGCAAAAAACACGCCGAGACTTCCAACAAGCAGAGCCGGCCTCGTGAACCAATGCTCATCACCCAAATCTGAGCGGAAATAGAACACTCTTCGAAGGGCAACTGCGAGGGCAACGCTCACAAATGACACCACCACTTCCCCACCCCACGGGGCAAGCTGACCAAGCGGTGAATCAACCTGTGGCATCGCGACATTTCCCCACGGAAAACCAGTCCAGGGATAGTGACTACGAAGCTGCTCGACACCCACCCACGTCAACGCATAGACAAAAGGCTGTCCCAAAGGAGAATTCACCACTGGAATCGACTGCGACAAACGTGCGATCACTGCCCACAGGCACAACGCAATCACCTGAGTCGTAGCAAGAGCAACCCACGGTAAATATCCTCCGGTCGCCAGCGTCACCCAGTGAATCAGAGGAAGCCACCAGGAAAAACCAAAAACAACGGTGTTCAGCAGCCCGCGTGAAAGAGTCGAATGATCAACACGTGAAAAATAGATAGCAAGAGACGGAAAGATCAGCCACCACAACGACAGGGACGGGAAGGCTGCCCACATTCCTACGCCGGCAAGAGCGCTGAGAAAAACATCAACAATCAAAGAAGAATTTTTCATAACACCGACCACGCTACTACGCCGTGAACAAGTTGGTGTCGGGCACGCTTCGCCTGCGACGCCATCGCTTCGTCAGTGTCATGACGCAGCTGATCCAACAGATCCATGACCTGACGAATCCAACGAACGAAGTCGCCACCGAGCATCTCTTCGCCATCGAGCGACGTTCCCAACGATGCCCCATGAGCCCACGCCAGACACGCTTCCATCATTCCCGAATCAGGCTCAGTTGTCGGTTCAAGCCCGGCCCGCTTCTCAACAGCTGCGACCTTCGCACTTGCGTGGAGTGTTGCCTTGAGTGCGCGCGTCAAATTCTTTGAAAGACCAACCGGGATTGCGGGACGCGCACCATCTTCACGACGCGACTCAAACACACACGTCGACACGATCGCAGCCAATTCCGCGTCATCCAATCCGCTCCATGCTCCGCTTCGCAAACACTCCATGACGATGATGTCGCGCTCGCCAAAGATATGACGCAGACGTTCACCCTGGTCGGTCACAGTATCGCCGTCAAGAAAGCCTAGTTCCTCCAAAACCTGGCATACTCGGTCGAACTTATGGGCAACTGAATGTGTTCGAGAGTCAATGCGTTCGTTTACCTTGCGCAACTCGCGATTAATTCGGGCCCACTGATGCCCTGCACGCGCATGGTGTTCGCGTTCAGGACACTGATGAACAGGATGAGCCTTCAGTTGCTTCTCGATTTGGGCGCTCTTGGTCGCATCAAAGTCCGGCGTATCAAGCGGAATCTCTATAGATTTCGCCCGAATGCGGCGCTTGAGTTCATCAGCGATTTTCATTCGTTCTTTATTCCGACGCAACGCAGATCCGCCGGCAATCTTCATCGACCCCACAACCGCGAAAGAAGATGAGACATCTTTAGCTGACAGCGAATGGAACTTCCCATCCGTACCAATCAGCGTTGTAGAAACGTGCCCGATAGCAGTGTCGGAATGGAACGCAACCACCGCGTACCGGCTACGACGACCAGATCCATAACGGATGATTGTTCCTGGCTGACAGGTCGCCAATGCCACACGATTTGCACTGCGTTTTTCGGCAGCCCTCAGCTTAGATTCGGACTTCTGGGCAAGAACAAGATCGTCACGAAGAGCAAAATACTCGCGCGCATCTCCGCGGTCACATGTCATATCCTGCTCGAACTTGGCAAGCTGGCGTGCGAGCGCACGGGCTTGCTGTGCAAGTTCAACGACCCCACCATCGGCTTGGAACTGAGCGAACGATGTCTCAAGCACATCACGCGTGGCAGCCCGCGACGAATGGTGAAGCAGGTTCACAACCATGTTGTAGGTCGGAGTGAAAGCACTGATCAGCGGGTATGTTCGTTTAGAGGCAAGAGCATTGACCTCTTCAGGAGCAACTTGGCCACAGTGAAGAACAATTGCATGTCCCTCGGTATCGATGCCTCGCCTACCAGCACGACCCGACAATTGGGTGTACTCCCCCGGTGTCAGCTGAACGTGGGCAGCTCCATTCCATTTGCGCAACGACTCGATGACAACACTGCGAGCCGGCATATTGATGCCTAGCGCAAGCGTCTCAGTCGCATACACCATTTTGATCAAACCGCGTGTGAAGAGCTTTTCTACCGTCTCTTTCTGAATGGGAAGAAGACCCGCGTGATGAGCTGCGATTCCACGTTCTAATGCGTCACCCCACGCATTAATCCCTAAGACATGACAGTCTTGTGCGCCAACCTGAGTTTTAACCTCATCAACCACTGCCGCAATCTGCGTCTGCTCTTCTTTATTGGTCAGCCAAATTCCCGCGTGGACAACCTGGGTGACAGCGTCTTCGCACCCTGCGCGCGAAAAAACAAACGTGATCGTCGGTAATAGGCCAGCTCGATCCAACTCAATCAAAGTCGACGGACGCGACTCGCGTGGAGGTCTGACACGAGCAGTTTCATGCCAATTCCTTCCACCTCGTCCCGTTCTCCCAGGAATCGACGGACCGATAGCCGAACGTAGCTCCGGGTTGATTCGCGTTGATTCGCCCTTCTTCGATGGCGAATACAAGTCATAGAGATGTCGCCCGACCATCATGTGCTGATACAGCGGGACAGGACGATGCTCGGAAACAACAACTCGGCATCCCCCACGAACATGACCGATCCACGTACCGAATTCCTCAGCGTTCGAAACGGTTGCCGATAGAGCGACAATCTTTTGCTCAGCGGGAAGATGGATAATCACTTCTTCCCATACGGGGCCACGGAAGCGATCTGCTAGGTAGTGCACCTCGTCGAGCACAACCGAATCAAGATCCGATAGGTCCGCACCCGCATAAATCATGTTCCGAAGAACCTCAGTTGTCATCACAACGATTGACGCGTGAGAGTTGATCGACGTATCACCGGTCAAAAGACCAACATTGTCTTCACCGAAGCGACGGCGTAGATCCGAAAACTTCTGATTAGATAACGCCTTAATCGGAGTTGTATAAAAGCTTCTTTTCCCCTTCTGAAGGGCAAGGTACGTCGCGAATTCCCCCACAACCGTCTTACCAGCACCGGTTGGAGCAGCAACTAAGACTGACTGTCCAGCTTCGAGAGCATCCATCGCTTCGATCTGGAAATCATCAGCCTGAAAACCGAGGGTCTCGCACCATGCGTAACGCATGGATCGTTGGATGCGCTGATCCTTCTTAAACGCCTGTATTCGCTGGGCCGGACTCAGTTGCTCAACAGGCTGTAGTTCCCCGGAAGCTTTGCTTGCCTGACGCCTTCTTTTTGGGCTCACAATGTCTCCACGCTGGCTAGAACCTCGTCCCATGATGACTTCATCCGACGCGCAACTTCACCCGCTTGCACGAGCGAGTCCTGCGGAGCGGATTCCAGGGACCCTGAAATATCAATAAGCAACGTCAAAAGCCACTGTCGGCTCCAGATCGGAATCAACAGTTCGGTCAATTCATCGTTGACCTGACGACTGACTACCTGCGGGTATTCGTCTGCTACCCAACGCCCATTGGGACCAACAACCAATTGTTCTGTCTCAAGTGGTTGGTTGCCACGCATTCTATTGGGTGACTTCCGCCGGGCATTCTTACGCGACATATTGATTTCGAGGTCGCTCATCCGGTCAACAGCGAACGTTCTCCACTCATCGTGAATCATGCACCAGCCAAGAAGCATCCAGCCGGTTCCTTCCAAATGAAGTTCACGCGGTTCCACTTCACGACGGTGGGTCGCCCCATTCGCTGAGGTATAGGTGAACACAACCGGTCTGCGAAGCCCGATGGCACAGTCAAGAAAAGCAAAGGCATTCTGACGCTGTTGATCCTGGTGATGAAGCACAATCTGCTCATCGCTACGCTCCCCAACCAACTGGCCAATCTTGTCCAGAACGGTGGGAATACGCTCGACAAGGTCTCGGGAAAGAACACTCGACAGAGACTCAAGACCGATACGAATCGCCAACGCCTCGCTTGGAGTAAGGCCCGGTAGCTGATTAGCATCAATATGTGACATCAGCTGGACAAGACCTGAGTCGTTAAGAAGATCAATATCAACCCAGAAACGATCATCAAAATCGAACGTGTCATCATCAGCTGCTGACAGGGTATTCAAATCACGAAGCATTTTGTCTCGCGTTCCACCAAACTGGCGGACCACATCGTCAAGTGGCACGGGTTCGAAATATGCGTTCGTTGCAAGCCAATCACGAATCGCGAGCAGGCGAACAAGCGCGTCAGTAGATCGTGCTCCCATCACTGAACTCCCCACGACGAGGCCCTGTCAATTCGGGCATAGATCTCATCCCTCAAATCTTGGGGAGCAAGAACAACAACATCTTCCCCCTCGGTGAGAACGCGCGTCATCCACGTATTACGGGAAGCTCGCAGTCCGACGGCTTCGCACCAACCATCTGTTATCAGGCGCCCTGTTAGTTGGACGTAGGCGCGAATCGCAAGCGATGCATCATCGCGAATTGCAAGAAGAGGCTCGATCTCTAGAAGAGTGAAGGGATCTGCCGGGATCTCGGGAAGATCCTCCGCGTCGAAAGAGTCGCCAATAACTTCAATCTCGGAAGCAATCCGCGACAGTTTGAACAAACGCGGTGCGTACCTATCCATATCAAAACCCCATAAGTACATGGAGTTCGAGCGCATCACAAGCTTTCGGGGAGCAACGCTACGTCGGAATGAATCCGATTCAGACGTGTAGTCAAAGCTGACAAAGCGCCCATGCGTGATTGCTTCGCTCAGCGCACAAATCACATCGCTTTGATCAAGGCCGATACTCACGTGAGAAAAAGACGTTTCAGGCGGATCCATCGAAAGCGCTAGCTTTTTCAGTGCCGTCGTATTCGCGTCATCGTCCCACACTTTGATTGCCATCGAAATGAGCCGTGACTCGGTGGCATCAAAACGAACGTCCTCTCCTTGGAACTGAGCCGATGCTTTCGGATCAATTTCATAGGTGAAATCAGGATTCATTCCCCGCATTGAAAGTGCAATACCGATGGTGTGAAGAGTTTCTTTATCGTCTTGGAATTGGCCCTCGAAGTTATCGTGAGTCAGTCCTTGATACTGAAGAACCTGTTCCTGAATCTCCCGTTTAGACAGCGGGCGTCCAGAATGCCTCAGACAATTCAACAAGGCAAGCAACCGAGCATCGCGCGAACTGTCATTTCCCATAGGCATAAGCCTACTTATGCTCGCTAGCAAAAGCCCTGTTCTAGAGACGAGAGGCACGCAATTCGGTGACGATAATTCCTCGTGCTCCAACCTCGTGAAGCTGATCCATAATCGGATTCACTTGGTGTGCTTCCACCATCACGCGAACCGCTCGCCACGCAGAATCCTGCAGTGGAGAAACAGTCGGAGAGTCAAAGCCAGGCGCAATAGCGATCGCCGCATCAAGAGCAGACTCGCGAACGTTGTAGTCAACAATCACATACTTGCGAGCAACCTGAACACCTTCGAGGCGCTTGACCAACGTTGCCAGCGCCGGATCATCAACGGCATCGGGACGTGTGATCAGAACAGCTTCTGACTTCGCCAGAGGCTCACCAAACACCTCAAGGCCGGCAGCCTTCAGGGTTGAGCCGGTTTCGACGACGTCAGCAATCAGGTCAGCAACACCCAGGCGCACCGAGGACTCCACTGCCCCATCAAGGTGAACGACCTCAGCATCCACACCACGCTCATCAAGATATGACTTCACCAGATGGTCATATGACGCAGCAACGCGCTTACCGTTGATCTGTTCAATCGAGGTAATCGTGCCTGTAGGAGCTGCAAAACGGAACGTTGAACGAGCAAAACCCAACGGGAAGTGCTCGATTGCTTGAGTCCGCGAGTCAAGCAGCAGATCGCGACCGGTAATACCTACTTGAATGGAGCCTCGTCCCACATAGACCGCGATGTCTCGCGGACGCAGGAAGAAGAGTTCGACATCATTCAGGGTGTCGGTAAGAACAAGCTCACGACCGTGGCGACGAGTGTTGTAGCCAGCCTCAGAAAGCAGACGAACAGCAGGGTCAGACAGTGAGCCCTTATTGGGCACAGCAATGCGAAGCATGGAGATCCTTAAACGAAAATGCTTAGAGCTTCTTATAAATGTCGTCGAGGGTCAGGCCCTTGGCAATCATCATGACCTGCGCATGGTAGAAAAGCTGCGAGATCTCAAGAGCGAGATCGTCAAGAGTCTCGTATTCGGCAGCCATCCACACTTCGCCGGCTTCTTCGATGATCTTCTTTCCGATCGCATGGATGCCCTTGTCCAGTTCAGCAACAGTCCCAGAACCCTCGGGGCGGGTCTGAGCCTTTTCGGACAGTTCGGCAAAGAGATCTTCAAAAGTAGCCATGGTCTGACTTTACGACGCCTCGGACAACAAATGAAACCCTATCCGCCTAGCGGACAGCCTTATTCGTTCACATACTCGTTAGTAGCAGCCAAAGAAGCATCGGGCTTCTGAGAGACGATACCCGGCACAGAACCCAAGAACTCTGCCATCATCTCCCAGCGATCAAGATCCTGCATCGCCACAGCCGGGCCACCAGCGTTCATCATCAGAGGAATTGTCGCCTGAAGCACTGCCATCGCATTGGACTTCGAGGTCTCGTCGCTGAGAGTCTCATCCCACGCCATCGTGACGTCAAGGGCATGGTCGGGATCATCAATCACCGAGTTAATACCAGCAGTTGTTGCGCTGACAACCGCTGACGCAAGTTCAGGGTTTGCCTCAGCCCACTGACGGGTCGTGATGATCGACGCCGCGACAAGAGGCGTCTGCGATTCCAAACTAATGGCTCTGACATCCATGCCCGACTGAAGCATCTGAACCAGGTCATTATTCGCAAAACCGAGGACAGCATCCACTTCACCTTGAGCAAGAGCAGCTCGTTGCGTGTAGCCGATCGACGCAATCTCGACATCCTTCTCGCTCAAGCCACCCTGGAAGATAGCCGAGAGGGTCGCATACCAGTTCGACCCATACTCACCGGGAATACCGATGCTGTGTCCTTTAAGGTCCGACAGAGTGTGGATCTCAGAATCCGCTGGAACAATCACAACGCCGGGGTACTGACGGTAATAGGTACCAATCGACACCAGATCCATTCCGGAATCACGCGCCACCATTGCCTCGTCACCCGAAGCAATCACAACATCTTCTTCACCGGAAATGAGGGCCGTAAACAGTCCCTCATCGGAACCGTGGTGACGAATTGTCACATCTAACCCAGCATTCGAATACATACTGTCATCATGGGCGACATACACGGGAGAGAACTGCACATTCGGAATATAAGTCAGACCAACTGTCACTGCGTTTGACGCCGACGCACCGGACTCAGCGGTCGAAGGCTCGGGAGCACATGCTCCCACACATGTAACGCCGAATAGGGCGAAAGCCGCGATAGATGCGCGA
Source organism: Pauljensenia sp. UMB9872 (assembly GCF_030212665.1). Classification (NCBI taxonomy): domain Bacteria; kingdom Bacillati; phylum Actinomycetota; class Actinomycetes; order Actinomycetales; family Actinomycetaceae; genus Pauljensenia; species Pauljensenia sp. UMB9872. The sequence goes on from NZ_JASOER010000003.1 coordinate 25,093, forward strand.
AGACGAACAGACATGGGGAACCACTTTCATTGCGAGATCATGTAACGATGCGAGCGCTCAATGCGATACACGAGGATGTATATCGCTGTTGCCATCACACACAAGAGCCCAATCGTGACGAACATTCCTGCCGTATCAACGTTTGAACGTGCCTGTGTAAGAACCTGCCCCAAGCCATTGCCACCCATTACCATTTCGCCAACAACTGCGCCAGTCACCGAAAGAGTAAAACCGTTGCGGACACCGCCGAGGACTGCGGGGGCTGCAAGAGGAAGCTCTATCGAAATCGCCATCGTTAAGCCCGATGCTCCATCCAACTGGGCGGCCTCGAGAATGTCAGAATCGAGATGCCGTAGACCCACCACCGTAGAGACGAGAATCGGGAAGAAAACGAGAAGCGCACAGAGTGCAGTGATCGACCAAAAACCGTAGCCGATCCACAAGACAAGAAGTGGTGCGAGAGCAATAGCAGGAAGCGCCTGCGTAGCTCCAAGGAAGGGTTCGACCGCAGCACTGACAAGTGGCGAACGATAGATGAGATACGCCAGCGGCAATGCGACAAGGGCGCCAAGAACGGACCCCGCAATCGCCTCCCCCGACGTCACAAGCGTTTTATTCCAGAACGACGACCCTACTGCAAGCGTCAATGCACGCTGCCACGTTTGTGCAGGCGACGGTAGACGCCACGTCTCGATGCCTGAAAAGGTTACGGTCACCCACCACATTCCAAGTAGGAAGAGCAGGAAGACGACAGGTGCAATGAGCGTCACCGTACGCGATGCGCGTTTGCGATGTGCCACGACCCTAGCCTTTCTGGCATCCGGGTGCGTCGCGAGGCAAGCAACACGGCACAGTACGTTCGCCTGCTTGACGCGCTCCTCCCATCCGGACTTTCACCGTCGGTATCGGAATTACACCGATTCAGCCACCTGATAGCAGGCGGGTCGCGGACTTTCACCGCCGGCTCGGACTTTCACCGACCCCGGAGCTTCCTCAATCATGCCACGAACGTGCCCAAAGCGCGAAACAAAAACCGGTGTGTGGTCTTACGAATAAAGACCACACACCGGTTGGAAACTCAACAATCAGTGGCAGTGATGCGATGCGAGCTCGCGAAGTGCTGCGACCTCTGCATACGCGTCTTCTGCACGGAACACAGCAGAGCCGGCAACAAAGTTGTCTGCGCCAGCTTCAGCTGCCAATTCGATGGTCTGACGAGAAACACCACCGTCAACTTGGATCGAAACCTCAAGACCAGAAGCATTGATCGCTTCGCGGGTACGGCGGATCTTCGGGATCATCGAGTCAATAAACGACTGACCGCCAAAGCCAGGTTCCACAGTCATCACGAGGATCATGTCGAACTCCGACAGGATGTCGACGAACGGAGCGATATCGGTTGCGGGACGAAGCGCCAGACCGACCTTTGAGCCGATGCTGTGGAGCTCGCGTGCAAGGCGGAGCGGAGCTGCCGCAGCTTCAGCGTGGAACGTGACTGAATGGCAACCAGCTTCCGCATATGCGGGCGCCCAACGATCGGGGTCTTCGATCATCAGGTGCGCATCAACCGGAAGGATCTTCGAGGCGATGACGGACTCGACGACGGGCAGGCCCCACGACAAGTTCGGAACAAAATGGTTGTCCATCACGTCAACGTGAGCAACGTCCGCGCCGGAAATCTTCGTGAGTTCGCCACGCAGATCGCCGATATCGCAGTTAAGAATCGAAGGAGAAATAGTTGGTTTCATGGTCCCTATGATACGTGGCGATTAGCGCGCTGATGTGGGCTTTTCGACCTTTTTCATCGCTGCAATGAACATCAAATCCGTACCGTTACGGTGTTCCCACAGTTGGAGTGTGCGACCGGGGTATTTCTTGATACGACCAGCAGGGTCTGGGACGTTTAAAGGCTCCGGTGCATGTCCTTCGCCAAGTGCAACTGTATCGAGAAGCTCTACCTTCCCAGTTTTCAGTAGCTTCTCCACCTGAGCAAGCGTTTCGTCGACGTGCGGAGAGCAGGTGATATACGTCAGGATTCCACCTTCGCGAACAAGTTCGAGACCGCGCGTCAAGAGTGCCGCCTGCAAATCGACGAGGTCGCCTACATCTGCTTGCGTGCGCCTCCATCGTGATTCGGGGCGACGCCTCATTGATCCCATGCCTGAGCAGGGAGCATCAATCACAACTCGGTCGAAGCTTCCAAGAGACCACTGACTCTTGCTCCCACCGAAGGTACGACCATCGGACGAGACGACCTCAACGTTGTCAAGCTGGCGACACGCGCGTTCTACGAGGCGAGCACGGTGAGGATGGACCTCGTTCGCAATCAGTGTGGCTCCTTGAAGAGCGCCGATCGATGCGAGCATCGATGCTTTGCCGCCCGGGCCTGCGCACAGGTCAAGCCAGCAATCGTCTTTGCCTTCAATCGGGGCGGTAGCCGCGATCATTGCGCCGAGCTGAGAACCTTCATCTTGGACCCCGGCGCGCCCTGAGCGGATCGAATCGAGACTACCCGGATCACCGTGTTCGAGAAGAACCGCGCAATCACTGACATCGCCTGGAGCGACGCGAGTTCCCAACACTGATTCAGCTTCTTCAGCCAGATCGATTGCTGCGATAAGACCTGGGCGAGCAACGAGAGTCACCAGCGGGGGCCGGTTATCGCCGGTTAGCAGATCATCTAATTCGCTAGCCTCGAAGCCATGCCCAATCAGAGCGTCTTCGAAGGCATCGACCATCCAACGCGGATGTGAAAACTCAATGGAGCGACGTTCGTTCGCATCACTGATCTGGGCGATTGCATCTTCGATTGCTCCAGGAGCTTCACGCGTGATTGAACGCAAAACCGCATTCACCATTCGCGTTGGTCCCTCGGTCAGGTAGTGGCGAGCGAGATCAACGGTGGAAGCAACTGCCGCATGGTCGGCAACGCGCATATTCAGAAGCTGATGAGCTCCCATACGCAGGAGGACTCGAACAGGGGTATCGACCTTATCGATGGGCCTGGTCAGATAGCGTCCCAAAACCCAGTCGAGACGTCCCTGGGCTCGCAGGCTTCCATTGACAAGTTCAGAGGTAAATGCAGCGTCGCGAGAGTCTAGGCGCTCATGTGAACGCGCATCACGCAACGCCTTCGTTAGAGCGATGTTGGCAAAGGCATCTTCAGTTTCAACTGCCATGAGCACGTCAAAAGCAATGCGCCTAGGCGTATCGACATCCTGAAGCTTGCGATATCCATCGGAGTAACGACGGGTTGCCATCAGTTTTCCTCCATCGTGCCAAGCACTGTGTCTTCTGAAAGCCGGGCTCCCCTAGCCCATGCGGCAGCATCCATCCAACCTTTACCTGCCGGAGCAACCTGTCCAAGACGAACGATTCCGTCCTGGCAACCGACTTCAACGCTCTTCTTCGTTACTCGAATATGACCGGGTTCAAGATCATCGCCCTCTACGACCGTTACCGCGGCCAGTTTCAATCGCTTTGAGTCTGGAAGAAGCGTCCACGCGCCCGGGTTGGGGCTAAGACCAAGAATCTGTCGATCCGTCGCCTGAGCAGACGAACGAAAATCGACAAACCCGTCGCTGGAGCTCAGTTGACGTGCGTGGCTTGCCCGCGGATCATCTTCGTTTTGAGGCACAGCTTGTGCGGTTCCATTCGCAATCGAGTCAACAACATCCACAACTTGTGGAGCGCCGAGAATTGCCATGCGTTCAAGTAATTCGCCCGCTGTTTCATGCTTGATGTCGACCGGAATCGAGGAGTAAACAGGACCGGTATCAAGGCCTTTTTCGAGTTGGAAAACACTGGATGCCGTAGTGGTATCTCCGCTGATCAGTGCCCATTGCACGGGAGCAGCACCGCGCCACCGCGGAAGAGGCGAGAAGTGGAGATTGATCCACCCATGAGTAGGCATTTCAAGAACAGACTGAGGAATGAGTGCACCGTATGCGACAACGACACCGAGATCGGGGCGTAGCGACTCGACGTGATTGCGTACTTTAGGGTCTTTAAACGAAGACGCTTCAATCACAGGTAGATCGTGCCCACGTGCGAACTCTGCGACTGGACTGGGGTGTAGCGTGCGTCCACGACCTACTCTGGCAGGTGGACGGGTAATGACACCGACGACCTCATGAGTAGATTCGACAAGACGCTCAAGCGTCGGGATAGCGGGAGCTGGAGTTCCAGCGAAAACGATACGCACGAGGATCAGTCTAACGAACGAAAGGAATCGCTTTAGAAAAGCTCTGGCGGATTGACCGTGATCTTCACGGTAGGGAGTTTGTGGGCACTGCGATATTGTAGGAGCTTCTTCAGTTTGACTAAGACTTCGGGAAGCTGGTCACGTTCAACGCTGACCAAGGAGCGCACAATAGGTAACGTCCCTTCCTTCACCGCCTGATACGTGTACTCGCCCAAGAGTTCGCCGCCGGAGGACTCGGCGACTCCGAGAGAGTCTTTGCGTTGTCCGTCGATCGCGATCACGGTTTTTGCAGGGAAGAATCCGTTGGCTTTGCGGTCTTCAAGCAGATCGTGAGCAAATGAAACAGGGTTATAGCGGATAAGAGCCTGTGCCATGGAAGGCGTGATGCCACCACAAATGAGGGCACTTGCCTCGGGGCGAGCGAGTGCCAACGCGTTGAACCACCGGCGCATTGCTTCTTGAGGTGCCCAGAGTTCTGGTCGACCAGCAATCGCTTGGGCATCCAAGATCACCACAGCGTGATACCCACCTTCAGCCAGCGGTTCACTACCGGGGGTTGCGACGACAAGCTGTGGTTTATGACTGATCGTGCGGGTCAAGGCATTGCTTGATGATGAAACCAAGACTGACGCCGTCGGCATTGCGCGGGCGAGCTCTTCTCCCGTTCGTTCAGAGCCGATGCGTGCGTGTCGTAACCGCGTTCCTGCGCACGTTGGGCACTGCCATTCCGATGTGGGTCGGTGACACCATGAACACGAAATGGTGTCCTGGTCTGATTTCTCCAGTGGCCCGTGACAATGATGGCAACGCGCAACACTCCTGCATTGGGAGCATGAAACGACAGGAACATATCCAGCATGAGCGACCTGAACTAACACTGGGCCGGTGGCAAGTCCCGTGCGGATAGTGGCGAGGGCAGCTGAGGGAATGCGCATTGCTCCACTGGGGCCTTCCCTCTCGATGTAATCATCATCAACAACGCGGACGGTTGGGACAAGTGCGCGTTTCTTTGGACCATCTTCCATTAAGGAAACGGCCCAACCGGATTCAACAAGTGCTTGTGCTTTAACAGAACGCGAGAAAGAGGCGATGAGAAGCGAACAGTGTTCTTCGGCGCATCGTGCCATTGCGATGTCAAGCGCATCCGCACGCGGTGCTCGCTGTTCGACAAGACGATCATCGCTGTCATCCCAAATGACAATGAGACCGAGATTCTTCAACGGCGTCCAGATACTTGAACGAGTACCGACGACGATGCCAAGTTCACCTGCCATCGCTTGGAGGTGTATCAGATATCGGTCTTCCGCTGATGTCTGCGTTGTCATCAGTGCAGCTGGAACCCCGAGGCGGGTCTGGATCAGTCTATACAGCTGCGATGCCTGCCAGTGTGTGGGCGCGACTATGATGGCTCCACGGTGTGCGACGGCGTTGGCCTGAATACAGTCCACAAGGCGCTCATCACGCGTTGGACCCAAAGCTGTCCAGACGCTACGAACTGGATTAGCGTGAGATAGGTGAGCAAGAAGCGTACATCCCACGGGATTGTCGTGCCAGGCTCCCCCATCTGCATCAGTGTCTACATTCCACTCAAGCTGTTGACTTTCGCCCTGTGCTAAGAATGATTTTTCGGCACCCACATGACGCTGTGGAAGCGCAAGCGAGAGTGCTTGTGAGAGCGTTGCTACCTGGCGGTCTGCGATCTTCCGAGCCACTTTCGCAATCGAAGGCGAAAGGACGGGCAGGCGCGAGATAACTCTATCGATCGGACTTAAACGATGTTCGGGAACCTCGGTTCTGACGCTGAGAACCCAACCTGTAACGCTTCTTCCGGCAAGATGAACCTTTACGGCAACGCCTGGAACAACAGCATCGGCAAGCTCTTGTCCGATTGCATAATCCAGCGGGCGATCAAGGTGTGGGACATCAACATCCACGCACACGCTGGCAATAGCCTGCGCAGTGACGACCCGCTCTAGGCCAAAAAGAACGCCACTGTTACCTTGAATATCCATGGCTCTATTGCACCATGAGCCATGGAGGAATTGAACTGCACATCGGTTAGCCGAGCAGAGCTACTCCGTACCTGGCTACGACCATCGCGATCAGGATGAACAGCAACAATCCCCAGAACGACCAGTCATAACCCAAGGCCACACTGCGTTTCAACCACGCAGGCGCCGGAAGAACACCTTCGCGGATATTAATCCGTGTCAAACCCGCAAAGACAAGGGTTGTTGTCACGGTGATCGCCAAACACCACGGGCAAAGCACATGGATCACGAAATAGGACTGGCTGAAGAGCCAGTACGCGAAGAACAATGCGATTGTGTACAGCACATTTGCACACGCCATGTACCAGCGGGCAAACTTCACTCCGCTAAACAAAGCAACCGAAATGACAAGAACAACCGCTTCGAAAAAGATTCCTAGGAATGCGTTCGGGAAACCCAAGATACGAGCTTGAGGCGTCTGCGCCACCGTGGAACATGACAGGACCGACGAGACATCACAAGCGAATGTCTTCGCTGAATCGGTAGCTAACTGCCATGCTTCAATCGAAAGGACGAAAGAAGCGTAAAGCCCAATCAGCCCAGAAATGATCATTTCTACTGTTGTTCGTCGTCGCCATTTCAAGTCAAATGACGAATCGGTAGAGGCGACCTCGTCAATCAGAGCAGAGGTAGCGGTCATCAGATCACACTCAACAATTCGTCGACTCGGTTCGTTTCTTCCCATGGGAAGCCCGGACGACCAAAATGGCCGTAGGAAGACGTGGCAGCGTAAATCGGACGCAGCAGATCCAAGTCAGCGATCATGCCGGCCGGGCGCAAGTCAAAAACAGTCTCGATGGCGCGTGCAATCTGCTGGCCACTCGCATTGCCGGTACCAAATGTTTCAACGTAGAGACCGACAGGATGAGCGCGGCCAATCGCGTAGGCAAGCTGAATCTCGCACTTGGAAGCGAGGCCGGCTGCAACAACATTCTTCGCCACCCAGCGCGCAGCGTACGTGGCGCTACGGTCAACCTTCGATGGGTCTTTACCGGAGAACGCTCCACCGCCGTGACGTGCCATACCGCCGTAGGTGTCCACGATAATCTTTCGCCCGGTTACGCCTGCATCGCCAGCGGGGCCACCGATGACGAAGCGTCCGGAGGGATTGACGAGGATCTTCATATCAGCTGTGTCGAGATCGAGACCGGCGTCGCGAAGAACCGGGTCAATCACGTGTGCCACAATCAGGTCGCGCAAATCTAACTGGTTCAGAGCCTCATCGTGCTGAGTAGAAACGAGAACCGAATCAATACCAACCGGCTTGCCGTCCTCGTACGCCAATGTGACTTGAGTCTTCCCATCGGGACGCAGACCGGTGACGATTTCGTCATGGCGGACGTCAGCCAGGCGCTTCGACAGCTTGTGCGCCAGCCAAATCGGGGCAGGCATCAGATCGGGTGTATCAGCGCAGGCATAACCAAACATGATTCCCTGGTCGCCAGCACCCTGGCTATCACGGGCATCGCTTGCGCTACCTTCACGCTCTTCAAGCGCGTGGTTTACTCCCCCGGCAATATCAGGGCTTTGCTGTCCAATTGAAATCGATACGCCACACGAGGCACCGTCAAAGCCCACTCGTGAAGAGTTGTAGCCAATTTTCAGAATTTCATCACGAACAATCTGAGGAATCTCAACGTAGGCCTCGGTTGTTACCTCACCGGCAACATGCACGAGTCCCGTGGTCACCATCGTCTCAACCGCGACACGAGAATGCGGGTCTTTTTCCAAAAGAGCATCAAGAATTGAATCCGAAATTCGGTCACAGACCTTATCCGGATGACCTTCGGTCACGGATTCTGACGTAAAGAGCTGTCGATTAGAAGTCACTCGCCAATAGTAGCGAGTCTCTGAGCGATTGTTGTGGTCAGAAAGTCCGCAACGCGAGCTTTCGAGCCAGAGACTTCACCGACAAGCTCGCCTTTCGAGTCGACGATCGTGACGTGGTTGTCGACGTCACCAAAACCGAAACCATCACCCACGCGGTTAATCGCGAGGAAGTCAGCGCCCTTACGACGTGCCTTCTCTTTGCCATAGGCAAGCACTGTGTCGGCCTGACCTGTTTCAGCGGCAAATCCGACGACCACCGAGGGCCTTGAATCACTGTGGGCGACGGTGGCAAGAATATCCGTCGTACGTTCCAATTCAATGGTGGGAACGTCTGAAGAATCATCCGTCTTCTTGATCTTCGCATCAGCAACGCTGGTGGGACGAAAATCGGCGATTGCCGCGCACATCACCAGCGCGTCTGCGCCATCACGCTGAGCCTGAACCGCGAGTTCAACATCGTGAGCCGTGGGGGCGAAGGAAACGTTAATCGAAGGTTCAAGATTGTCCAGCAGTGACTTTTCAACGTTCGATGCGATCAGGTGTACTATCGCGCCCATTCGAGCTGATGATCGAGCAATCTCGACGCCTTGGCGTCCCGACGAACGGTTGCCAATGAAACGCACCGGATCCAGTGGTTCTTGAGTTCCGCCTGCGGTCACGACAATATGTCGTCCGAAAAGCACCTGTTCGTTGGAAGAGAACGAAGTCGGCGCTGACGCGAGAGTATCGAGGCACACACGAGCAATTTCTTCAGGTTCAGGGAGCCTACCAACTCCATGATCTCCGGATCCAAGCGCACCGGACGCTGGATCGATGATGGTTATTCCACGCTGGCGTAGAACGGCAACGTTATCTTGAGTGGCAGCGTTATCCCACATCGCTGTGTGCATTGCCGGGCTGAGAACAACCGGGCAACGAGATGCCAATACGGTGGTCGTCAAAAGATCATTCGCAAAGCCGGCGCGAATGCGTGCCATCACGTCCGCTGTAGCAGGCGCGATAATAATCAAATCAGCGATACGAGCAAGCTCCACGTGGTCAGAGCCTGGGTGATCGGTGAGCCCGGTGTGAACCGGGTGACCAGTCAGGCCTTCCCACGTTGCTTTTCCAACAAACTCTAAAGAGGCAGGTGTTGGAACAACACGAACATCGCATCGAGCGCGAATCAGCTCACGTACAAGAATCGCCGCCTTGTAGGCGGCGATTCCAGCGCTGACCCCGACGATCACCGTGGGGCGCATACGCGTCAGGCTTTCTGCTCGGTTTCGACCGAGATCATGCCATTATTGATCTCACGAAGTGCGATACCTAGAGGCTTCTCGTCGGGTTCAACATCGACAACGGGTCCAACGAACTGAATCATGTTCTGTTCAAGCTGAAGGTTGTAGGAGTTGATCTGACGTGCGCGACGAGCGGCAACGATCACGAGAGCGTACTTCGAATCGACGTGCTCAAGCAGATCATCGATCGGTGGCGACGTGATGCCTTGGGGCTGTGCGACGATTCCGGCCATGCGGTCCTCCTGGATTCAAACGTGGCCATTTGGCCACACTGGGGGCTAGTTTACTCCAGCCCCATAAGGTGAGCCAGTTCAGTAACGGCGTCGTCGAGGTCGTCATTCGTCACAGTTACGTCGAATTCTGACTCTGCGGCCATCTCAACCTTCGCAGTTTGAAGACGACGCGCGCGTTCTTCCTCGTCTTCGGTTCCGCGACCGACAAGGCGCCTCACAAGCTCATCCCACGACGGAGGTGCAAGGAAAACGAAGAGCGCATCGGGACGCGTTTTCATCACCTGACGGGCACCATCAAGGTCAATCTCGAGCAGGACAGCTTTACCCGCTTTCAAGGCCTCGTCGACAGGTGGCGCAGGCGTGCCGTAGCGATGAACCCCGTGGACTGTCGCCCATTCGAGCATCAATCCCGATTCGACAAGCGCGTCAAATTCTTCATCTGTCTTGAACAGATAATGAACGCCATCAACTTCACCCGGTCTGGGCGAACGAGTCGTCGCAGAGACGGAAACAACCAGTTCCGGGTGACGTTCACGAAGAGCTTGAACGACGCTCCCCTTACCTACAGCAGTGGGACCGGCAAGCACAGTCAGTCGTGGTTTATCCATGCTGACAATCGTGCCACCTTTACCTGTTACTAGCCGAATCGCTCGATCAGAGCCTGAGCCTGAACGTGCCCAAGACCCCTGACACGACGTGATTGAGCAATACCGTACTCATCCATCAATGCGGCAGCCGTTGTGACTCCAACGCGCGGCATTGACTCAAGCAGAGAGACAACGCGCATCTTGGCGATTGACTCGTCCTTTTTGGCAAGGTTGAGAACCTCTGAAAGCGTGATTTCGCGATTCTTCAGACGCGCTTTGATATCCGCGCGCACGCGACGTGCTGCAGTTGCTTTTTCTAGAGCCTGAGCACGTTGTTCAGGTGTCAGATGAGGTAGCGCCATTGCCTCCCACTCCTTCACAGATTGTGACTGTTACAGGCGATTTTATCGTGTTAACAGGGCTTTTGTGTGAAGAAAATGGGAAGCAATATTCACTCAGCTAATTCTCCGACCGCTTGAGCATATGCCTGTTGAAGGCCCAGAGCATCGGGGCCTTTGACCAAAATCGCTCGAGATGACGACGCGAGCACGTTCAAAGCTGCTTGGCCGAACACCTCGTCCAGTTCCTTCGGTCCGGCACCTTGAGCTCCCACCCCGGGGGCAAGAATTGTGCCATTGAAGGCATCAAAAGAAATGCCCAGGCGATGCGGAGCATCCCCAACGGTCGCGCCCACAACAATTCCTGCAGGACCCATATGCTCAAAGTCGAACGTCGCATTGAAATCGGACAGTGCTTGAACGACTCCCCCAGCAACCGATTGCCCCTCGGAGTTCACACAATGTTGAACCGAAGCACCCTGGGGGTTCGATGTCAGAGCAAGAACGAACACTCCCCTGCCTGTCTCTTTTGCCATTTCAAGCGCCGGGGTAAGCGAGCCAACACCCAAATACGGTGAAAGAGTCACAGCATCGCCAGCCAGCGGAGAGCCATCAGCCAGATACGCATCGGCGTAACCGTTCATAGTTGAACCAATGTCACCACGTTTAGCGTCCACGATGCACAAGGAACCCGCATTTCGACAGGCGTCAATGACTTCTTCCAATACGCCGACGCCGTGTGATCCAAAACGTTCGAAGAAGGCTGACTGCGGTTTGAATGCCCCAACTCTGCCTCCCAACGCTTCAACAACGCCCAGAGAAAACCTACGCAACCCGTCAATCGAATGATCTAAGCCCCACTGGTCAAGCAGACTGGGGTGCGGGTCAATCCCAACGCACACAGGCCCATGCTCAGCCATTGCGTCGGCAAGACGATCACCGAAACCTCGCATGGTCATCGTTCATTCTCCTTTCGAAGCGCATCCCATTCCTGCAATGATCGCACGTGATACGCACCGTGAGTACGCACCTCAATCGCTTGAACAAGCGCGTTAAACGCCTGGAGCGTCGTCACAATCGTTTTGTCGTGGGTCATTGCAGCGGTACGAATCTGATAGCCGTCGTGGCGGTTATCGCTCTTCTGCGGAGTATTCACAACGATGTCGATCATCCCATCGTTAATCAGATCAACGATGGTGGGCTCACCTTCATTGCCTCGTCCCTCAGAGCGCTTGCGAACACCCTGGGCCTCGATCCCGTTTCGGCGCAACACCGAAGCTGTACCCGTTGTTGCCAGAATCGTAAAACCAAGGTCCCGCATTCGAGCCGCAGGGAACACGATCGCACGCTTGTCCGTATCCGCAATCGAAATGAAGACCGTACCTTTGGTCGGCAGTTTTCCGATCGCACCGGATTGCGACTTCGCGAATGCCGTCGGGAAGTTGTGATCGATACCCATGACCTCGCCCGTCGAGCGCATCTCAGGCCCGAGGATCGTATCCACGACCAATCCCTGAGCTGTACGGAAGCGCTTGAATGGCAGAACAACCTGCTTCACTGCAATCGAGGCACCATCACGGATCTCGCGTGCATCCGTGAGCGGAAGAATGCCACGCTCACGCAACGATGCGATCGAGTCGCCCACCTGGATCAAAGATGCTGCCTTCGCCAAAGGTACGCCCGTCGCCTTCGAAGCAAACGGCACCGTACGAGAAGCACGAGGATTCGCCTCAATCACGTACAGGACATCGGACAAGAGGGCGAACTGGATATTGATCAGGCCACGCACCCCCACCTCACGTGCAATCGCTTCGGTCGATGCAGCAATCCGATGAAGCTGGCTGGACGACAGAGTCATCGGTGGCAACACGCACGCCGAGTCACCGGAGTGAATACCGGCCTCTTCAATGTGCTCCATAATGGCGCCCATAAACAATTCATTACCGTCATACAGCGCGTCCACGTCAATTTCGATCGCCGCATCCAAGAAACGGTCAATCAACAGTGGACCGCGTGAGAACAGCGCGCCAATATCCGGCCTATCGAGATAGCGATCGAGCGCGGCCTCGTCGTTCACGATTTCCATGCCACGACCACCCAAGACAAAGCTGGGGCGCAGAAGCACCGGATATCCAACGCGCTCAGCAACCTCGCGAACCTGCGAGACCATATGAGCCGTATCGTGCGCCGGAGCCGGGCAACCGGCAATCGCCAGCACCTTAGCGAACTCTTCACGGTCTTCAGCCACATCGATCGACGACGGCGACGTGCCAAGAATCGGCACACCCGCAGCCTCAAGATCACGCGCAAGCGACAGCGGAGTCTGACCACCCAACTGAACAATGACACCCTTGAGTGGACCGGCCGCGCTTTCTGTCCGGTAGATCTCGAGCACATCCTCAAGCGTCAGGGGCTCAAAATAGAGGCGATCCGAAATGTCGTAGTCAGTCGACACGGTTTCTGGGTTGCAGTTCACCATGATTGTGTCGTAGCGCTCGCGCAGGCTCATCGCTGCGTGCACGCACGAATAATCGAACTCAATGCCCTGGCCGATACGGTTCGGCCCAGCACCCAGAATGATGACTGCTTCGCGCTCGCGGGGCGCAACCTCGTTCTCGAAGTCGTAGCTCGAGTAGTGGTACGGAGTCTTCGCCGCAAACTCTGCCGAGCATGTATCCACCGTCTTGAAGACGGGGTGAATCTCGAAAGCACCTCGTACTTCTCGCACGCTCGTCTCCGACAGGCCTCGAATATCACCAATCTGACGGTCGGAGAAGCCGTGACGTTTCGCAAGACTCAGTACCTCGCGGTTGAGCGCGGGAGCTTGAGCGATTTCACGAGCAATCTCGTCAAGCAAGTAGAACTGGTCAAGGAACCAGGGGTCGATCTTCGTCGACTCGAAGAGCTCGTCGAGCGTCGCACCTCCACGGATTGCGTCCATGACCTGCACAAAGCGCTGTTCGGTGCCTCGTGCAGCCTGAGCGACAAGTGCTTTTGTCTCTTCTGCGGTGGGACGAGGCCGCGCCCACGAGAATTGAACTCCCGACTTGTCGATGGAGCGCAACGCTTTTTGAAACGCCTCCGTGAAGTTGCGCCCGATTGCCATGGCCTCGCCGACTGCTTTCATTGAGGTCGACAGCGTGGGGTCAGCTTCCGGGAACTTTTCGAAGGTGAATCGCGGAACCTTCACCACGACGTAGTCCAGCGTGGGCTCGAAAGAGGCAGGCGTGGAGCCCGTGATGTCGTTCGGGATTTCGTCGAGCGTGTAACCGGTGGCGAGGCGCGCTGCGATCTTCGCAATCGGGAAGCCCGTCGCCTTGGATGCCAGTGCGGATGAACGCGATACACGCGGGTTCATTTCGATGACGATGATGCGACCGGTCTTCGGATCCAGAGCAAACTGAATATTACAGCCACCGGTATCCACACCGACCTTACGGATCACCGCAATGCCGATATCGCGCAGGCGCTGCAACTCGCGGTCAGTGAGCGTCAATGCGGGTGCAACGGTCACCGAGTCACCCGTGTGAACACCCACCGGGTCAATGTTTTCGATCGAACAGACGACAACGACGTTATCCGCCTTGTCTCGCATGAGCTCGAGCTCGTATTCCTTCCACCCGAGGATGGATTCTTCGAGCAAAACCTCGGTGGTGATCGACGCCGCGAGTCCCTGGCCTGCGATGCGTTCGAGATCTTCGGGGGTATAGGCGAAGCCTGAACCCAACCCGCCCATCGTGAACGAGGGACGTACAACCAGCGGGTAGCCGAGTTGAGCTGCCGCTTCGTGGCATTCTTCCATCGTGTGAGCGATATAGGAACGTGCGACTTCGGCGCCACACGTCTCAACGATCTCCTTGAAGATCTCACGGTCTTCGCCCGCGTTAATCGCCTCGATGGACGCGCCGATCAGCTCAACGTTGTACTTTTCGAGAATGCCAGCTTCGTTCAGCGCAACTGCAGTGTTCAGTGCAGTTTGACCACCCAGCGTCGGAAGCAGAGCGTCCGGCCGTTCCTTTTCGATAATCGACGCAACGACTTCGGGGGTAATCGGTTCAACGTACGTGGCGTCGGCGATCTCCGGATCGGTCATAATCGTGGCCGGGTTGGAGTTCACGAGGATAACGCGCAGGCCTTCTTCTTTGAGAACACGGCATGCCTGCGTACCCGAATAGTCGAATTCGCACGCTTGACCAATAACGATCGGACCGGACCCGATAACAAGGACGGACTGCAAATCTTGGCGCTTAGGCATCAGTTCGCCTCCTTCGAAGCCAGAATCATGGATACAAAACGATCGAAGAGGTGCTCACCATCGTGAGGACCAGCCGCCGCTTCGGGGTGGTATTGAACCGAGAAAGCGGGGATATCACATGCCCGTAGGCCTTCCACAACCCCATCGTTTAGACCAATGTGGCTGACTTCGACCTTTCCATAGCGGCCATCGTCGAACGGTGCGACCGAGGGAGCCCCAACGGGGGCGTCCACTGCGAAACCGTGGTTGTGGGCGGTGATTTCAACGCGACCGGTCGCCAGATCCTTCACCGGCTGGTTGACACCTCGGTGACCGAATTCAAGCTTGTAGGTTCCATACCCCAGAGCACGACCGAACAGCTGGTGTCCGAAGCAAATGCCGAAGTACGGGAGCCCAGCATCCAGGACCGCACGTAGTAGCTCAATTTCGTGGTCAGCAGACGCGGGGTCACCCGGCCCATTCGAGAAGAAAACTCCATCGGGGTTCAGAGCCTGAATATCCGCGAAGCTCACGGTGTTGGGAACAACATGAACCTCGACCCCTCTTTGTGCAAGCTGCTCCGGTGTGCGCGATTTGATGCCCAAATCCACGGCCACCACGCGACATACCGGTTCGCCTTCGCCTTTAACAACGTAGGTGTCTTTTGTCGAGACATCGGATGCTAAGGCTGCGCCGGCCATCATCGGTTGATCAACGACAATACGTACCAGAGCATCGCGCACCTGGTTATTCAGGTGCTCAGCGCCTGCGGGAAGCGCACCACCGGAGAAGATTCCAGCGCGCATCGCGCCGTGGGAGCGAATGTGGCGTGTGATAGCGCGAGTATCAACACCACTAATTCCCACGATCCCCTGCTCAATGAGCTCTTCATCAAGGGTGCGCTTCGATCGCCAGTTTGATGCTCGACGTGCAGGCTCACGCACAACGAAGCCGGCAACCCAGATCTGCTTGGACTCAGGATCTTCATCGTTAACACCGGTATTACCGATGTGAGGTGCCGTCATCACAACGATCTGGCGGTGATATGAAGGATCTGTGAGCGTCTCTTGGTATCCGGTCATGCCTGTGGAAAAGACAATCTCACCCAGTGTGCGACCGCGTTTGCCCCAGGCGCATCCGGGGAATACCGTGCCATCTTCAAGGACGAGCAGTGCGAGTTCTGATTGGATCATTGCCGGTCCGCCTTTTCAATCGGCATTCCACCCAGCACGGTTGCCTCACCGGCGTACAGCGTGTACAGAACCTGGCCGGGCAACTCCATCCCGCGGTACGGCGAATTGGTTGAGCGCGTGAACTGCTGGGCGGGATCCACTTTCCGGCGCACGCTCGGATCAACCAGAGTGATATTGGCCAGAGCGCCCACCACAAGGCCCTGTCCTTGAGTGGCAACCTTGCCGATCTGCGCAGGCGTTATCGACATCACTCGAGCAATGTCGGCCCACGTCATGCGGCCGGTGTTCACCATCGTTTCGATCAGGATCGGCAATGCAGTTTCCAGACCGGTCATGCCGAACGCGCCCGCCTGCCACTCACAGTCCTTGTCTTCCAGCGGATGCGGAGCATGGTCGGTTCCCACAACGTCGATCGTGCCATCGGCGAGGCCCTCGCGGACTGCCTCCACGTCTTCGCGAGTGCGAAGTGGCGGGTTGACCTTGTAGAGCGGATTGTAAGTCGCGGCCATTTCCTCAGTGAGGAGCAGGTGGTGCGGAGTTACTTCTGCCGTCACGTCAACGCCCATGCGCTTGCCCCAGCGGATCAGATCTACCGATCCAGCAGTCGAAAGGTGGCACACGTGGAGGCGCGAACCGACGTGCTTTGCCAGCAAAATGTCACGGGCAATGATCGCCTCTTCAGCGACGGGAGGCCAACCGGCCAAACCAAGTTCGCCAGACAGTGGCGATTCATTCATCTGCGCACCATCAGTCAACTCCGGATCCTGCGAGTGTTGTGCAACGACACCACCGAAAGTCTTCACATATTCGAGGGCACGACGCATGAGAACCGGATCCGACACGCACTTGCCATCATCAGAAAAGACGCGCACCTGAGAGCGGGAATGTGCCATCGCACCCATCGACGACAGGTGCTTGCCAGCGAGACCTTGAGTCACGGCACCGACCGGGCGAACATCAACCCATCCCAGGTCGTGACCGATCTGCCACACCTGATCGACAACCGATGCACTATCGGCAACCGGGGTCGTATTCGCCATCGCGTGAACGGCTGTGTAGCCACCCACCGCCGCAGCGCGCGTGCCGGTTTCGATCGTTTCAGCGTCTTCACGCCCGGGTTCACGCAGGTGCGTGTGCATATCGACGAGGCCGGGAAGCGCGATCAGACCGTCGGCATCAATATGCCGGGCATTGGCGGCATCATCCTTTGCTTCGTCACCGATAGCAACAATGACGCCGTCACGGACCAGGATGTCGCTGGATTGGTCTCCCAAAATCGATGCGCCGGAAATGAACCAAGTTTTCGAGGTGTTTTCAGTCATTGGTGTTTCCTTCCGCGGCAAGAAGCAGGTAAAGGGCAGCCATACGAACGCTGACGCCATTGGAAACTTGTTCGACGACAACGGAGCGCTTTGAGTCAGCTGCCTCCGCGCTCATTTCAAGGCCTCGGTTCATCGGGCCGGGGTGCATCACGATGCATTCGGGGTTGAGAGCGTTGAAACGCTGATTATCGAGGCCGTATGCGGTGTGATATTCGCCCGGTGACGGGAAGAATCCGCCACCGGCAGTGCTCATGCGCTCGCGCTGGACGCGTAGCATCATCACGGCGTCGAGGTCAGTGGCGAGAGCCTTATCGAAGTCGTATTCAATATTGCAGGTCCAGTTTTCAACGCCCACGGGAAGCAACGTAGGAGGCGCGACCAACGTGACGTGGGCGCCCAGCAGAGTCAGAAGATCAACGTTGGACCTCGCAACTCGCGAGTGGAGAACATCGCCGACGATTACGACGCGCGCGCCTTTGAGATCGGTGCCCGGTGCCAGCGGTTCAACGTCGGGGTCTGAGGGGTTGCGTTTGTAGTG
Source organism: Pauljensenia sp. UMB9872 (assembly GCF_030212665.1). Lineage (NCBI taxonomy): Bacteria > Bacillati > Actinomycetota > Actinomycetes > Actinomycetales > Actinomycetaceae > Pauljensenia > Pauljensenia sp. UMB9872. The sequence continues at coordinate 42,903 of NZ_JASOER010000003.1, forward strand.
GCGACGCAGGGTCATGGCATCAAGGAGCGCCTGAGTCGGGTGCTGGTGAGTACCATCGCCCGCGTTCAGCACTGGCAGGTTCATCCAACCAGCGTGTGCAAGGCGGTGAGCCGCTCCGGAAGAAGAGTGGCGGACAACCACCGCGTCGGCGCCCATGGCTTGGAGGGTGAGAGCCGTGTCTTTGAGCGATTCGCCTTTGGAGACCGACGATCCTTTAGCGGAGAAATTAATAACGTCTGCCGAGAGGCGCTTTGCAGCAGCCTCAAACGACAGACGTGTACGGGTTGAATCCTCGAAGAACAGATTGACAACAGTGCGACCGTGAAGTGTTGGTAGTTTCTTCACTCGACGTGACTGCGTTGCCGCCATCTGTTCAGCCGTGTCGAGAAGCAAGAGGGCATCGCGATATTCGAGGTCACGAATGGAAATGAGGTGGTTCAAGGACATCAGTTGTTCCTCTCAATCAGAACGCAGTCTTCGCCATCAGTTTCATTCAGCCAAATAGACACTGACTCATCACGAGCGGTGGGGAGATTCTTGCCCACGTAGTCGGGGCGAATAGGCAGTTCACGGTGGCCTCGGTCAACGAGAACTGCGAGTTGGACTGCCTTCGGGCGGCCGATCGATGTCAGCGCATCGAGAGCAGCCTTGATGGTGCGTCCCGTGTACAGTACATCGTCGACCAGAATGACGGTACGTCCGTCGATGCCATCGGCCGGCACAAATGATTCCTTAGGCTCGCGAAGGGGCTGAGAGGAAAGGTCATCCCGGAACATTGTCGTGTCGATGATGGCAAGTTGCGCGCGCCTGCCACCGACCTCGTTGATCTTTTCGACTAAGCGCTTGGAAAGGGTCGCGCCACGAGTCGGGATTCCCGCGACGACCAGCGTCTGCTCTTCGCCATTTCTTTCAATAATCTCAAACGCGATTCGCGTGAGTGAACGGGCAATGTCATCGGCATCTAAAACCTGCCGTGCAGAGCTGCCCCGCTCTGCGTGTGGGTGCACTGATCCCATCAGTGAATCTCCTTCCCCGCCTCACAGGACGGAATTTAAAGGAACGCTTCACCTACAAGTGTAGTGCTCAACCCCGCGGATCTGTCTAGGTGACGGCGTGCTGATCATCACCGATGTTTGCCGAGCAAGCAGGCGGTTTTCTTCCACAGCACACCAGCCCGACTCCCCTATTCACACCGGGCTGGAGAAGCAATGAGAGGGGGAATCGGGCTGGATGATGGGGGTGGCTCAGGCATTCAGCTCATGGACTGCTTCCACGATGCCGTCAACGGTGATGCCATTCATTTCGAGGAGCTCCTCGTAGGTTGCGCTTTGACCGAACTGATCCTGGATGCCGATCTGGCGGACGCGCGCACCACCCTCGCGGGCAACAACCTGCGAAACGCCAGCACCGAGGCCATGCATGATCGTGTGGTCTTCAACCGTGACAATTGCACCGGTTGCGACGCAGTTCCTGACCTCGTCCTCATCGAGAGGCTTGATCGTGTGCATATCGACGAGGCGCACGGACAGGCCTTCACCTTCAAGCTTCTGTGCTGCTTCAATCGCCAGACGAACCGTGTCGCCGTTCGCAATGATCGCAACGTCGGTGCCTTCGTTCAGCACCTTTGCCTTGCCGATCTCGAATTCCTCATCTTCACCGTAGATTGACGGCACTGCGTCGCGGGTGAAGCGCAGGAACATCGGGCCTTCCCAATCCGCGGCAGCACGAACGAGCTTGCGGGTTGAGTTGTAGTCGGCGGGCATCACAACGGTCATGCCGGGCAGGCCACGCATGGCACCCATGTCTTCGATCGCCTGATGGGAGCCACCATCGTTGCCCGGGGTCAGGCCGCCGTGCGAGCAAGCGATCTTGACGTTGAGCTTCGGGTAGCAGATCGACTGGCGGATCTGCTCGCCCATGCGCAGGGAGCCGAAGACGGCATACGTGACAACGAAGGGAATCTTGCCCGAGGTTGCCAGACCTGCTGCGAGACCGGCACCGTTCTGTTCGGCAATACCAACGTTCACGTGTTGGTTGGGCAGAACCTTCGAGAATGCCGTGGTCTGGCAGGACTTCGCGATGTCGCAGTCAACAACGTAAATCTCAGGGTGCGCCTTACCAAGTTCAACGATTTCATCGCCGAAAGCATTACGAGTAGGAGCCTTTTCGTCGTAGTTCACTGACACCTTCATCAGTTCAGTCCCTTCTCAAGTTCGGCCATAGCCTGTTCGAACTCTTCCTTACTCGGTGCCTTGCCGTGCCACACGGCCTGATCTTCCATGTAGGACACGCCCTTGCCCTTGATCGTCTTGATGACAAGGCCCTTCGGCTTGCCATTCTTGTGCTCGCGGAACGTGTCGAATGCCTGTGAGATCGCATCCATGTCGTGACCATCAATTTCGACTGCTTCGTATCCGAATGCTTCGAGCTTCTTCACGAAGTCAAGGTTTGGGCTGACCTCGTCGCAGCGACCGTCAATCTGCAGGTTGTTGTCATCAATGATGACGGTGAAATTGTCTAGATGGTAGGTGTGGGCACACTGGATTGCTTCCCAGACCTGGCCTTCCTGCGTCTCGCCATCACCAAGGAGGGTGTAGGTCCGGGAATCACGTCCATCACGCTTCTGCGCAAGAGCCATGCCGACTGCTGCCGAAATGCCCTGACCGAGAGAGCCGGTTGAAATTTCGACACCGGGACACTTTTTCGAATCCGGGTGTCCCTGGAATGGTGACCCCTTCTTACGCAGTGTGTGGATCGTCTCCATGGGAACGAATCCAGTGATAGCGAGTGCCGAGTAAAGCACGGGAGCAACGTGGCCCTTGGAAAGAACGAAGCGATCTCGGTCTTCCCACTTCGGGTTCTTCGAGTCATAACGCATTTCGCGAAAGTACAGGTTAGCGACAACGTCAGCAGCCGAGAGAGAACCGCCAGGGTGACCGGACTGGGCCTCGTAAACCATCTGAACGGAAGTCTTGCGAAGCTCCTTCGCCCGTTCCTTGAGTTCTTCGGTGGTGATGTTTTGCACCATGATTCTATTCTTTCTTCGGTGAAAGGGAGTGAGACGAGTCGGGTAAAACCGCCGGTTAGACCCGACCCAAAAGATGGAGTGCTTACGCTGGGATGAACATCAAGCCAGGCAGGTAAGCAACGGCGAGGACGAACAGGATAATGAGGGCGTAGAAGAGCACGAGCTCTCTGGTGACCTTGTTGATACCCACTCGACCGATACCGGCTGAAATGTAGAGCGTCGTTCCGACTGGTGGAGTGTAGAGGCCCATAGCGAGCGCGCAGACCATCAGGATGCCGAGGTGAACTGTTCCCATTCCAATGGCGCTTGCCAGTGGCATCAGGACCGGAGTGAGCAGGAGGATGGCGGGAGCCATATCCAAGAACATACCGGTGATAATCAGGATGATGATGATGAACAGAACGATCAGCGGGTAGGAATCCGTGGTCGACAACAACGTGGTTGCGAGCTTCTGCGGGGCTTCCTGAATCGTCAGCAGCCAGGACAGTGCAGCGGAGAACATGATCAGGATCATGACGACGGCGGTCGAAGCGGCGGACTCTGCAATCGAACGAACGAAGGACTTCCAGGTGAGGTCGCGGTACATCGTCGTGCGAATCAGGATTGCGTAAACAGCTGCCAGAACCGAAACCTCAGTGACGGTTGCAGTACCGGTGAACAGGAAGATGCGGATCAGGACAACCGGAATCAGGATGGCCGGTGTGGCGATCAAAAGATCGACGGCGAGCTTCTTCGCAGTCAGCTTTGCCTTCACACGCGGGTAGTTGTGCTTCCACGCAATGAACCAGCAGCCGAACATCAGGCATAGAGCCATCACGATGCCGGGCATGAGGCCTGCGTTGAAGACCGATGCGACAGAGGCGCCAGACGCTGCGGAAAACAGGATCATCGGGATTGACGGCGGGATGATAACGCCAAGAACTGATGAGGATGCGTTCACGGCTGCGGCGTACTCTGCCGGGTAGCCGAGGCGCTTTGTCCACGGGATCATGACTTTACCAAGGCCGGTAGCGTCAGCGACTGCCGAACCAGAAACACCGGCGAAGACAGCGTTGGTCAGAACGGATGTCATGCCGACACCGCCACGGAAACGGCCAACGAGGCGCGTTGCAAGACCGATCACCTGGGCACCGAGCCTGCCGGAGAACAGCAGGTCAGCGGTCAAGATGAAGAACGGGATTGCAAGCATTGAGTAGTCGGTTGCACCTGCGAAGGACTGTTGCGACAGTGCTTCCATCGGTAGCGAGCCAATTGCGAACAAGCCTGCAACGGATCCTGCAATAACCGAGAAGGCAACCGGAACGCCACATAAAAGTAGGGCGATGAAAACGAGGATCGCGATACCAACCTCAAGCATTGGTGGCCTCCTTCTTCACTGAACCGGCCTCGGATTGCATCTCGATTGAGCGCAGCGCACCGTCACGATGGAAGAACCAGGCTCGAACGAATGCTTGGATTGAAAGTGCAGCGGTCATGACGATGAATGCCGAGAAGCTACCGATCTGGGGCCAGCCCATGATCGGGGTAATCTGAGCGGTCATCGGGCCTGCCATGTAGGCGCCAAGGTAGGTTATGTACGCCATGAGGATGCCAACGAATACCCAGATACAAACCGAGGCATGCTGGAAGGCTTTGCCGGAGAGCTTCTCAAGAAAGAAGTTGACTCCAACGTGGGCCATCTGTGCCTGCGCGACAACGGCGCCAGCGCAGATCAACCAGGGAAGAAAGTAGCTTGGTCCTTCAGACGCCAACTCGATAGACGAATTGAAGACGTATCGCATGATGACCGACAGAGTCACAAGTACCAGCATGATCACTGTCAGAACGACAGCTACCCACGTACCAACCTTCAGGAAGATTGCGTTAATGGGATCTGTTGCTTCCAGTGGCTCATCGAGGACTGCTTGAGTATCAAGCCTTGCTATGTCCTCTTCGGTAATCACTGTTTTGATCTCGGGTTCAACCGAGTTCGGAGTTTGGGATTCACTCATTGAAAATCACTCCCCTCCTTCTGCGTACTGCGAACGATGAGCGTCAGCAGCTTCGGTGATCGTGGTGTAGAACTCCGGGAACTTTGCCTGCCACTGGACGTAAACAGGCTTCGTTGCGTCTCGGAACGCGGTCTTGTCCGGGTGAGTGACCGTCAGGCTCTGTTCAAACTCGGCGTAGATTTCCTTAGTCTGAGTGGTCATTTCCTGACGCTGAGAATCGCGGGCCTCGTCAGCGGCTTCCTGAATGATCTGTTGCTGTTCAGGGGTCAGTCGTTCCCAACGAGTCGTCGACATGACGAAAGGGTTGGTTTCATACTTGTGACCGGTGACTGCTAGGTGGGGCTGAACCTCATCGAGCTTGGAGCTCTTGATGTTGACAACCGGGTTTTCTTGTCCGTCGACGGCACCCGTACGAAGAGCCAGGTAGAGTTCGCCGAAGGCCATTGGTGTCGGGTTTGCCTTGAGTTCATTGAAGATCGAGATCGTCATCGTGTCATCGGGTGTACGAATCTTCAGACCTTCAACGTCTTCGGGGCTGTTGATCTCGTGCTTTGAGTTCGTCAGGTCACGCATGCCGTTATCCCAGAAACCAAGCAGGTGAAAGCCGTGTTCTTCTGCTTGATCAGCCAGGTATCCTTCGATCGATTCATCATCGATAACGGAGTAGGCATGCTCGGAGCTCTCGAACAGGAAGGGAAGACCAATCAATGCTGCTTCGGGAACGTAGGTCGCAAACGGTCCCTGAGAGTTGATCGTCATATCGAGTGTGCCGGCGGCAACCGAGACCATCATTTCGGAGTCCGAGCCCACGGTTTCCTGACCGAGAATCTGAATATCGATCGTGTTGTGCGACTTCTCTTCAACCAGCTGTTCAAAAAGAAGTGCGGCGTTTGAGCGCGGATTACCGGGAGCTGCACCGTGACCGAGAATGATACGGATCGCGTCGGTGTGACGAGGTCCGGAACCTCCAGCACAACCGGCAAGTAATGCAGCGACGGCAACAGTGGCAGCGATGCCACTCACCATGTTTCGTCGTTGAAACATATGTCGTCTCCTTTGACGTGCAGATGGGAAAGAATCAACAGATGTACGTGCCACCGTTGATGGAGTGAGTGCAACCGGTGATGTACGCCGAATCTTCACTGGACAGCCAGCAGATCAGGGCGGCGATTTCCCAAGGCTCTGCTTGGCGGCCAAGTGGAACTGCTTCTGCCAGAGCCTTTTCGGTGGCCTCGTCGGTACCGACGCGAATTTCAGTGTTCACTACGCCTGGGGCAACAGCGTTCACGGTGATACCGTACTCGGCGAGTTCGCGTGCCATGCCACGAGTCAGACCGAGAACCCCGGCCTTTGCTGCTGCGTACGAGGTCTTCGAGAACACGCCGCCACCGTGCTGAGCGGTCACCGACGATGTGTTAACCACACGTCCGTAGCCGTTCTCGATCATCAGCGGAACCAGTGCCTGTGCTAGCAGAAATGAACCGGTGAGGTTGACCGCAAGCACCTTGTTCCAGGTTGCCAGGTCAAGTTCGAGGAAGCCCATAGGCGAAGGAATACCGGCGATGTTCGCAAGAGCGCCGACAGGGGGAAGATCAGATGCAACGATGGCGTCCTTCACTCTGGCAACTGACTCGGGGTCCGCAACGTTCACCGTGAATGCTTGCACGACAGCTTCAGGAACAGCAGCCTTTACTGCTTCGGCAGCAGCCTTTGCGCCTTGTTCGTTGATGTCAAGCATTGCGACGCCCCAGCCTTCCTTCGCAAAGCGAAGTGCGGCCTGGTAACCGATGCCCTTAAGTGATGATGTTCCGGTAACGACAGCGGTACGCTGCCCAACACCCGTGCCGTAGCTCATGATTTCCCCACCTCTTTGTGATTGTCAACACCATTGCTGACTTATTGTTAACAGTAGACCGTTAACTATCTACTGTCAATCACTTTGGTTCGACAATCTAAACGTTGACGAGCTTCGAAAACAAAGGGCGACACTCTCCCTTTTTTAGGAGACGTGTCGCCCTTGAAAAGAATGCGGTTGAACTAGGCTTCGTCGACTCGCGACTCTTGTTTTTCCCTGTTCACTGCCCAAACCTCACCCGCATAGCGCATGTGCTCGTTCAGAGTCTCGCGTGCCGTTTCGGGATTTCCAGCGCGAAGGGCGTCAACGATCGGTTGATGATAAACACCGCTCATCAGCTCAGCGCGTTGCGCAGATGCGTCGGACATGATTGCAACGCGCATCCGGTCCTGCAAGTCGTTCCACATCTCCAACAGCACTTCATTGCCGGATTCGCGACACAGAATCTGATGGAAACCAAGGTCTTCATCCAGAACTTCCACGACACTCTTGCCGTCCGCCCCCGCAGGGAGATTCTTTTCAAGGAGATCAGCGACTTCGCTTCCTCGCCCTCGGGTTACGATCGTCGACGCCGCCAGTCCCTCTAGAGCTGCGCGTACAGCAAAGAGCTCACGAAGTTGCTTGGGAGTAAATTGAGCGACGCGCAAACCAATGCGGTCTTCACCTTCGACAAGACCAGACTGCTGGAGCTTACGTAGCGCCTCGCGAACGGTGCCACGACTCACGTTCAGTTGTTCGGCAAGATCGACCTCACCCAGACGTGAACCAGCTGGCAAGTTGCCCTCAAGGATCTCCGAGCGCAGCGTCGTCCACACCTGCTCACGCAGTGTCAGTCGGTTAATCCCCTTCATGGGCATAGCGACGACTCCTCATCTTTGACAGTCGTTAACACTCAACAAATATCACTGTCACATTAACACTTTTCATCAAGGTTAATAAGTACAGAAAGCAAGTGGCGGACCATAGCTTTTGCTACGATCCGCCACTACAAGCCAACCTGCTCAGTATTCGTCGAGCAACTCGTCAAGCTCTTCAAGCTCATCGACACTCAAATCTTGCGTCTGAGGGGAGCTAGCCTCATCTGAGCCTGCCAGGCTGGACGCATCATCACCGGGAGCCGACACGTCAGCGTCATTATCACGACTACGACGCGACCACGGGGATGCCTCGAGTTCACGTCGAATCGCGTCAAGAACAGCATTGACGAACTGCGGAGCCCCGTCACCAGAAATCGACTTCACAATTGCAATTGCTTCATCGATCGCGATGATGTTCGCAACATCGTCGTTGTCCAGCATTTCCCACACGCCAACGCGCATAACCGCCAGGTCAACACCGGCGATTCGATCAAGGCCCGCTACGTTCGCGTGCTTTTCGATCAAATCATCGATGCGACGCAGGTTATCAGCGACACCTTCGATTGCTTGAATCGAATATTCCGGAAGCGGGGTTTCTGCTGCCGTGATCACTTTGCGCTGACGCAAAAGATCGCGCAAGACGTCGGGGTTACGCCCCATGCCTCGCTGATCTGCTTCAAAAACGACGTCAGCAGCGCGCTTGCGAGCTTTCGTTCGTGAAGTGAAACGAAATGCCTTGGACATCAGTCGTTGACACGTCCCGAGAAAGAACCATCGCGGGTGTCAACCTTGATGCGAGTGCCTTCTTCCATGTAGAGCGGGACCTGGATCTCGTAGCCGGTTTCAAGCGTTGCGGGCTTGGTGCCTGCCGAGGAACGGTCGCCCTGCAGACCGGGTTCGGTGTGCGTGATGGTCAGGACAACAGTAGCCGGGAGTTCAACGAACAGGACAGTGCCATCGTGCTGGGAAACGATGACGGACTGGTTGTCGATCATGAAGTTACGGGCATCGCCGACGATCTCTTCGGGAACGTTGACCTGCTCGTAGGTCTTTTCGTCCATGAAAACATAGTCGGTGCCGTCCTGGTACAGGTACGTCATGTCGCGACGGTCAACGGTTGCGGTTTCGATCTTGAGACCGGCGTTGAAGGTCTTGTCGACGATCTTGCCACTCATCACGTTCTTGATCTTGGTGCGCACGAATGCGGGGCCCTTACCCGGCTTGACGTGCTGGAATTCAACGACCTGCCACAGCTGGCCGTCGATGACCATGACTGTGCCGTTCTTCAGATCATTCGTCGTTGCCACAGATATACCTCACTTTGGTTTTTCAAGGAATCAACGCGATTTTACACTGTTCGATAACGGTTCTACTAACCTCATCGACGGTTTTACCGCGTGTATCAACTAACACATTAGCGATCTCTGAGTATTTTTCATGCAGGTTTGCAATCATCAGCCTGAGCATTGCACGTGGTGCCCCCAGGCCAACCGAACGCGGTTTATTCAGTCCCTCGCGTCGAGCCACTTCACTCACGTCGGCATAGAGCTCAACGATTGTGACCCCCTGATCGTTTAAGCGTTGAAGCTGCCTGGCCACGGCCTCGTTCTCAATTTGCGAGGCACCAACTGTGACGATTGCACCTGCGCTACCGAGCGCCCGAAGCGCACATTCTGCTCGCACCTGCTCCACATCCCCTGTGCCTCCGATGATCAGTTGTGCAACGCTTTTGCCGCTCTGGCATTCAACAAGGTCGTCAGTTTCAACCAGGTGCATTCCGGTCAGCGAAGCAATGGCGTGGCCAACCGCTGTCTTTCCCGCACCGGAAACTCCCACAAGGACGAGGCCGGGGACCCCAGATGAATCTCTATCACAGATAGCGCCTGCCACAGAAGTATCAACACACTCGATTGTCATGCGATCCCCAAACGCGTAGCTGTCTGCCTGGCTTCATCAGGCGATATCCGATAGGTCGCCGCATTTCCAATGCCATCAAGCAAAACGAAACGGAGCTGACCTGCACGCACCTTTTTATCTGAGAGCATGACGTCCAGCAATTCATCGAAGGACGTACCGGAATAGGTAACCGGCAAGCCAACTCGTGAGAATGCACTGACATGACGTTCAACGTCGGCATCTGTCAGAAGCCCACGAACAACGCCGAGGTGTGCGGCAAACACGCATCCGACGCCGACCGCTTCACCATGACGCCACGAAAAGTTCTCGCACTTTTCAATCGCATGAGCCAGCGTGTGCCCATAGTTGAGGATTTCGCGCAATCCCGATTCTTTCAAGTCAGCTGAAACAACATCCGCTTTCACTGCGATAGCACGTTCGATCAGCTCTCGAATCTGGCTGGAGCGCGGATCGCTCAGGAGGTTCGTGTCGGTTCCTTCGATAATGCGAAGAATTTCCGTATCACGAATGAATCCGCACTTCACAACTTCGCCGAGACCAGCTACGAAGTCTTTTTCCGGCAACGAGGACAGATAATCGAGGTCTGCGATCACGCGCAACGGCGGGTGGAAGCAGCCAATCAGATTCTTGCCCGCTGATGAGTTGATTCCCGTCTTCCCACCAACTGCAGCATCCACCATGGCCAGTAAGGTCGTCGGAATATTGATCAAACCGATCCCACGTAGCCACGTTGCTGCAACAAAACCCGCCATATCAGTTGTTGCACCACCACCAATGGCAATAACAGCATCTGCTCGGCCGAGCTTCATGCGCCCAGCTTCATCCCAGAGACGTGCAACGACGTCGAGGCTCTTGCCCGCCTCACCATCGGGGTGTGTAGCAATACCCACCTCAAAGCCCATCGTTTCAAGACCGTTTGCAACCTCGCGTGCTTTCGTCACAAGAGGCTGGGCGTGAACAATCAGTACCTTCGAAGCATCAGATCGCAATGCTCCTGCAATCGCGCTGACTGGAATCGAGTGACCAACACACACGTCGTAGGGAGCATCTCCCCCAACGTGAATCCGTTTCCATCCAAGATCCACCAAATCCACCACGCGATCGGCAACCTCTGAAGCAGGCCCATCGTCAGACTCAAGCCGAATCGTCTCTATTTCCTCGTAGAGTGGCAAACGTTCGCGACGCAGTTGGCGGAGCATCCCATCAGGATCTTCACGAAGCAAAGGACGGTGAGCCTTCTTCGTCACCCGACGCACTAACTCATCATGTTCTACATGAATATGGACGACACAGACATCACGCAGGGCATCGCGAACCTCTTCAGATGTCACAGCACCACCGCCTAACGAGATCACCCCGCCCATCTGCACAGCCTGATGCACCGCGCGAATCTCACGCTGACGAAAACCCTGCTCGCCCTCGTCCATAAAAATCTGCGAAATCGACTTACCCGCGCTCTTTTCGATGAGGTCGTCAGTATCCACGTGGGAAACCCCAAGCTGGGCGGCAACAAGGCGCCCAACCTTCGACTTACCCGCGCCGGGCAATCCAACAAAAACAAGCGGAAGATGTAGTCGAATCGATGAAGGTGAAGAGACACTCATGAGCGCTCCTGAATTGACGCGATATATGCGCCAAGATTGCGACGCATTTCCTCTACCGACATTCCTCCGGCGTGGCCATCGAGAACATCGGCCAGCACAAGCGCGAGCTCAGCTTGCGCAATGACAGCACCGGGAACAACCTGACAGGTATCAGAACGCTGATGCAAGCCGACGGACTCTTCACCCGTCGCAAGATCCACACTACGAAGAGCACGCGGAACCGTAGAAATCGGCTTGAACGCAGCACGAGCAACAATCGGCTGACCATTCGAGGTACCACCTTCGATACCACCGGCACGATTTGACGTACGACGCAGATGCCCGTCGTCACCCTTCACGATCTCATCGTGAGCAACACTGCCCCGCAACGCCGCCTGAGCAAAACCATCACCGATCTCAACACCTTTGACAGACTGGATCGACATCAGCGCAGCCGCAACCTTCGTATCCAAACGACGCTGGGCATTCACGTGTGTTCCCAAACCAATGGGCACGTTCCACGCAATCACTTCGACGACACCGCCGATGGTGTCCCCGGCCCTCTTCGTTTCGTCGACGACATCAACGAAACGCTGGTCAAGCTCGGTATCAAGGGTACGCATGCGAGATTCGTTCAGAGCACCCTCATCATCCGGAGTCGGAAGATGAGGATCAGTTGCGATCTGCGTTCCCACCTGCACAACATGGCTGACCAGACGAATACCGGCCACCTGGTCCAAAATCGCCTCGGCAACGCAACCGAGCGCCACACGAGCAGCGGTCTCACGCGCACTCGCACGCTCCAGAATTGGTCTGGCATCATCAAAACCATACGACAGCATTCCTGGAAGATCCGCATGACCTGGACGCGGGCGAGTCAGCTTCTTGTTCCGCGCAATCTCACGTTCGTCGCCAGCACCGGCATCAATCAGCAGAAGATCTGGGGCAACTGGATCGGAGCTCATCACAACTTCCCATTTGGGCCATTCTGAGTTCGCAATCTCAATCGCAATCGGAGCACCCGTCGACATACCATGACGGACACCGCCGACGATACGCACGACGTCCTTCTCAAAAGACTGGCGTGCCCCACGCCCATAGCCAAGACGACGACGGGCTAGAGCCCGAACAAAATCGTCGGATTCGATACGAAGACCGGCTGGAACACCATCAATGACAGCGATCAAAGCCGGACCGTGTGATTCACCTGCGGTAAGCCATCTGAGCATGGTTCCAGTCTTTCATAAGTGACCGTGCAAGGCCGTGGCGTATCACATGCGAACGGGGAAACCGGCCTGATCCAATGCCATCTTCACGTCGCGAATCGCTACTTCACCGAAGTGGAACACGGACGCCGCCAACATCGCGTCGCTTCCCGCGCGAGCAGCCTCAACGAAATGCTCAACCGTTCCGGCGCCACCCGAAGCAATAATCGGCACGTGCACGCGTTCTTTCACGAGATTCAGCAGTTCGATATCGAAGCCCTGCTTCACCCCATCCGCATCCATTGAGTTCAGCAGAATTTCACCCACACCACGGCGCTCGGCATCCATCGCCCATTCGAGCGCATCAATACCGGTCGACCGCTTTCCACCGTGAGTGGTCACTTCAAAGCCCGAAGGTGTTTCAACGCCTGGCGGGCAACGCCGAGCGTCAACGGACAGGACCAGAACCTGATTACCGAAACGATCCGCAACCTCGGAAATCACGTCAGGGTTGCCGATCGCAGCGGTGTTCATTCCAACTTTGTCAGCGCCCGCTTTGAGTAGTGTCGCCACGTCTTGGCCAGTCCGAACTCCACCGCCAACGGTCAAAGGAACGAACACCTGTTCCGCCGTGGCCGACACGACGTCAAGCATCGTGCCACGGTTCTCAGTCGACGCACTCACATCAAGGAAAGTTATTTCGTCAGCCCCTTCAGCCCCGTAGCGCTTAGCCAACTCAACAGGGTCTCCAGCATCGCGCAGATTCTGAAAATTCACGCCTTTCACGACGCGCCCAGCATTCACATCAAGACACGGGATAATTCTCAGTGCGACGCTCATGTTTATCCTTCTTCGTCGAGGTCTCTTCACTACCTTAGGACAGTCCTGCCTTGTGCATGCAAAGCATGTGTGGGCGAACTATTGGCTGACTGGCTGTCACTTACGTTAGCGGTATTCGGACTGTATTTCGCTCCGCTTACTCTTCGGCGGTGCTCTGCGCGTCGGAAGAAGACTCCGGTTAATCTGACGGAGCTGCGCCCGTATGCTCGGCTGAAGCATCCGACTGAGACGCATTATCGGAAGCTGGTTCAGTGCCCAGAATATCGATGACGATGCACAAAGTGTCGTCACCGTTCGCCAGATCGGGCGGAATGGAAATCGCCAGTCGCGATCCCACACGTTGATCAACAAGAGTCTGCTTCAAGCCGGTCATCGCGGTGAGCATTGAGACGACCTCTGGCTTGCCCGTCTGCCATGTCGATGCTCGAACAACGCCGTCGTTCCATCCCACTGCGGCGTACTGAACCACAATCTGATCGCTCGATGTGACCTGCTGTCCTTCACCTTTGATCAGGATCTGGGTTGTCACGTCCGTGGGAACATCGCTTCCGTGTTCAATCACAGGGCCTTCGTCGGTCATCGTCACAGACAGGACCCCGGAGGACCCACCGGCGTCTTCACTACCGTTCGCGATCGAATACAAAATATCAACCACGAGAAGCTCTGTGTTCTGATCTGTCGCCTTCGCGGCCTCACCCTGGGATGAAGCCAACGGATGGGCGACAAGGACTCGTGATCCTTCGTGAAGTCCAACGACAATGTCAAGAAGAGCATCGTTCAAGGTTGCTTGGTCTGCGGATCCGACAACGAGGTCGGGTCGCCCATCCGCGGACAGGTTCTCGCCCGTTTTACCGTCGAACGAGGTGATAGCCAGCAGAATCGGTGAATCCTTCGTAATTTCCCGCCCAGTTCCGGTCTCAAGAACCTTGGCTTTTGCGAGATTCACCGTCACTGGCTGTCCCATGGTCACAACAGGGATCGCGCCAATACGACCCGAGACTGACACGGAGTCAAGGGGGCCTCTGATGCTCTGCACGTTCGATGAGCCCGACTCGTTGTGGGTCGCGTGTACTACGGCGACGATTGCGATGCCAGCAACCACGACGATGGCAAGCAACGCAATGATTAGATTGCGCAGACCATGCCTATGCGAGGGTGTGAAAAGATCAATCATGCTCATGCGGGAAGCACCGGTGACCAGGACGCGATCTTTCCAATGAGCTCATCCACGCGTGGATCTTCATTGGCCAGAGGATCCTGCAGTGAAAGCGGGGAAGCCGACAAGTCGTCAACGCGCACGTGAACCCAGTCAGCACTCAGGTCAACGCGTGCATCTTCGGCAGCGCCGATGATGCGGCCTCGTAGATGAGCGCGGGTGGTCGCAGGCGGGGTATTCACGGCCGCCTGCACACTTTCGCGCTTCGTTAGTCGTCTCACGAGGCCGGACGCCTCCATACGGTCAAGCAGGGAGCTGCCGGTAATGTCGTGGTAGCTCAAATCCAAACGAGCCACACGCGGATCTGCAAGGTTCGTCCCTGCCTTTGAAACGTAGGACGAGAAGAGCTTGGCTTTGATAGCGATATCGAGTTCGGTGTCGATCGGAGACCAATCGCCGGATTCGATCGCGTTCAAACCGCGTTCCCAGAGATCAAGAACATAGCGATGCGTATCGTCAAGCTCTGCGGTGTCGATTGTGCCCAAGACACGTTCGCGAATCTCACGCTGGATTTGGACGGGAGTCCAGCGACGACCATCGGCAAGTTCGACTTCAGTTCCACCGGTCAAATCAATGGAAATCTCGCGGATGGACCGCATAGGATCAGCCATCGCTAGGTCTTCGATATGCAAGCCGTCTTCAACTGCTTGAAGAAGCATCTCGGTGGCCCCCACCTTGAGCGCAGTCGTTGGCTCGGCAACGTTCGTATCGCCAACGATCACGTGCATACGACGGTATGAACCGGAATCTGCCAACGGTTCGTCACGGGTGTTGATGATCGGGCGTGAACGCGTTGTTGCGGATGAAACGGCATCCCACATCTGCTCAGCGCGCTGGGAGAAAGCGAGCGTCGCACCGGAGGCATTACGTCGAATCAGACCGTTGCCCACCAGAATCTGGCGAGTGATAAAGAATGAAACTAGGGCATCTGCGACCTGACGGAAATCACGACGACGGTGCAGAAGGTAGTTTTCATGGCAACCGCACGAGTTTCCCTGCGAGTCGACGTTATTGCGGAACAGGTGCAGACGCTCAGTGCTCCCCTCTTTTTCAAGCGAGCGATCAGCATCAGCTACCAGCATCGCGAGCATCAGTGAGCCTGCGCGATCCTGGTTCAACAGGTCTTCTAGGCGATCGCATTCAGCAGTCGCATATTCGGGGTGCGAGCCAACATCAAGGTAGAGCCTGCCACCGTTGCGTAAGAAGAGATTCGATGATCGTCCCCGATGTAGCAACGGTTCAAAGAGCTTGCGTGCAGCCATGTCGGCGTCCATTGCTGGAACCCCGGGCGGTGCGGCGCTCATCAGGCCATATTCAGTTTCGATGCCGACTACGCGACGCCTCACTTCACTGGCCACCCTTCTGGACGAAGCCCTGAACGAACGCTTCTGCATTCGTTTCAAGCACAGAGTCGATTTCGTCGAGCAGATCATCAATCGACTGAGTCTGGGCGTGGACCTGGCCAGCAGCCTCGGTATCGTCGAATTCGTCGTTGTCCCCCGAAGGACTAAACAGTTGACGGATATCCATTCGTATCTCCTAAACCTGTGTTTCTTTACGATGTGAAATTATTCCACCGGTGCGGATCATTCCACGGGGCTACGTGTTTGCGCAGTATCCGCAATCGGATAGCGGATAAGATTCCCCTGCCCCGGATCAATGACGAGGGACGTCCACGAGGCTTTCACCAAGTCTGGACGTGACGCCACAGCGTGACCGCGGGCAAAGGCGCGGGTCGTTGTCGGAGGCTGAGAGGCTGCATCTTCAACCTGTTGGTCACTAAAGAGTCTCTTGATGCGTCCGGCTTTACCCAGCTTCAAAGCAAGCGAGTACTCCGGGCGAAGATCAGCCCACTGCAAGTCCATCGCTGTCAAACGGGGGTCGTTCCACTCAACTCCCAGACGATCCTTTTTTCGACCCAACAGCTGATACTTGCCGATCCATTCAACTTCAGTGGAAACAGAGAATATATCAGCGCGCATACGATCAAGGACGTCCTGCCAGAGGGTCAGAATCGCGTGGTCTTCACCTTCGGGGCTGATGCCCATTCGGTCGAAGGTTGCAAGAACGAGATCCAAATACACCTGAAGCAATTCAGGTCCCGTGTATGCGCGTCCACCAGCCGTGTTCATCTTGTAATCAAGATTCGGGTGGTGGCTAAGGTTCCATGTTTCCTGCACGGCGTCATCGAGCGTGAGGGCTTCCCACTCCAGCCCAATCCCCTGCTCGATTGCCCACAAGACCAGCGATGTTGCGCCAAGTTTCAAAAGGATTGAGACATCGAACATATTGCCGTCACCACCGATGACGTGCAGACGCCGGTAGTGTGCCGGATTCGCGTGCGGTTCGTCGCGCGTATTAATGATCGGGCGATTAAAGGTGGTTTCCAAGCCCACTTCGTTTTCGACGAAGTCAGCTCGCTGAGAGATCTGGAACCCTGGAACTTGAGATTTCTGTCCCAGACCCACGCGTCCAGCACCGCATATGATCGGTCGAGAAACAAAAAACGGAGTCAGTCCACGAACCACATCGTCGAAGTCAACACTGCGGGGGATCTGGTAGTTCTCGTGAGTTCCGTAGGCGGCGCCTTTACCGTCCGTATTGTTCTTCACTAGGACGATAGGACCGTCTTCGCTCTTGAGCGATTCTTCAATAATCCGGCGTGCGATCACCTCGCCGGCACGATCATAGAGCGTGGCTTCAAGGGCACCCAACGCTTCTGGAGCGGAATACTCCGGATGAGCGTGGTCAACATACAGGCGTGCACCATTCGTCAAAACCGCGGTGGTCTGTGCAGGCAAAGCCATTTCTTCTGGAGTTGGGCGTTCAATCTGCTCACTGCCACCCGACGGCGCCAAGTGATATGGATCGTCCGTCAGCAACGAGGGGTCGGCGGCCGCACGTGACAAGCGGATACCGCGCATATCGTTGAGCGGGTCCTCAGCCCGGTAGTCCCAGCGAACGGGTGCAGCGCCCTGTGCCGGCGTCCCATCGCGAGAAATCTCAGCGTAGAGACGAACCGCCTGCGACGAAAGTGCAATGGGGTTCGCCCATGCATCACCTGGGCGATAGACGCCGTACTCGGTTTCGGTTCCAATCACGTGGGTCATCTCAGGCCTCCAAGGCAACGATTGATGCGATTTCTTCACGCAGGCCAATGGTGCGGGCCCAGTCGTCGGGAGACGAAGAGACTGCGAGTTCAATAGACTCGCCCATTTCTTCTTTAACACCGGCAAGCAGGTGCTTCGCCGACAGGCCATATCCCCCGCCTGTTAGCGATTCTTTGATCGCATGTTTCTTTGCTCGTTCAACGATTCCGGCGATCATGGCACCAGAGACGATATCTCCAAGGTGAATGCGCTTCGTGCGCCCAGATGCCAGCACGGCGTCAAAGAGCGCAGTCGTTTCATCTTCGCGAAACAAGACGTCAAGTGCCTGGTCGACCATGTTTCCGAGTGCCTGGCCGAGGGTCATGCCGACGCCGATTTCATCATCATGAAGTGGCACGTCAGTGTTCAAGTGTTTCAAGAAGATGTCGCGGGCACCCGTGCGATCAGGCCGATCCACGCGAATGCGCACGTCCAGTCGGCCGGGGCGAAGGACGGCAGGATCGATCATGTCAGCACGGTTCGAGGCGCCGATGATGATGACGTTATCCAGGGCCTCGACACCGTCCATTTCCGCAAGAAGCTGGGGAACGATCATCGTTTCTACGTCCGATGAGATACCGGTTCCACGCGTCCTGAACAGGGCTTCCATTTCGTCAAAGAAAATAACGACAGGGATATTGCCAGCAGCAAGTGAACGGGCTCGCGCGAAGATCGCGCGAATGTGTCGCTCAGTTTCACCAACAAACTTGTTCAGAAGCTCTGGACCTTTGATTGACAAGAAGTAGGTTTTCACGCCACTTGTCCGACCCGACAGGGAATTTGCGACTGCCTTTGCAATAAGCGTCTTACCTGATCCGGGCGGACCGTAGAGCAGGATGCCCTTGGGCGGACGCAAACCGTACTCGCGGTAGAGCTCGGGATGACTAAAGGGAAGCTCAATTGCGTCACGAACCTGACGAATCTGCGCATCCAAACCACCGATATCGTCGTATGTCGTATCGGGAGTTTCTGGGGTGAGAAGCTGCTCGACATCGGATCGCACAATCTTTTCCAACGCGATTCCGCTACGTAGATCCACCATCAACGCGTCGCCGAGACGCAGATTGCCGTGACGTAGAGGGCCTGCCAACATCAGCAGATGCTCCTGGCCAGCTTCGCCTGCAACCAGCACGCGGTCATCACCCACCAGCTCAAGAATCGAGGCAATTGAACCAGACCTCGAGAATCCATCAGCGGCAACGGCGACCATCTTGTCGTCGACGCGCACCCACTGACCATACGACAGCGAGTAAAGATCAAGGTCAGGTGCAACAGCGAGGCGCATACGACGACCGTTCACGATCGCTTCAATCTGACGCGAAGGCACATCCGCGGATACAAACACGGCCATCGTGAGTGGCGGACGATTCACTTCAAGGAGCTGAGACTGCACCTTCACCAACTGTCCGCGAACCTGGGACAATGCCTGGGCAAGGCGTTCATTCTTCGCTTCCAGAGAGACAACAAGGCGTTGCATCTCTTCGATGCGAGTTGCGTGGAAGTCATCACTCATCTGTGCTGATCCTTCCCTCAACCCACTGGTCAGCCTGACGCATCACATCACGACGAACCTTGCGCAACTTCTTTTCAGATGCCGTTCGAACGCCAACGTTTTGTTCATTCCACTCATCAACCCCATCCCACTGGCCACCCAGACCTTCAGACGACTTCGCGGGACGAACCGACCTTTCTTGGGGGTTAATTCCCGGAGCAAGACGGCGCGTAACCAACAGGAAACCAGTGTGAGCAACCATGCGGTGCTCGGGACGGACAGCCAAACCGTCAACGTGCCATTCACGACGCATGTCTTCCCAGGTGATCGGATCCGTGAAGTTCTCGCTTGCACGCAAGTCTTCAATAAGACGCGACAGCTGCGTAACCGTCGCGACATAGCAGACCAGCACGCCGCCGGGGATCAGAGCGTGTGAAACAGCATCAATGTTTTCCCAAGGCGCCAGCATGTCCAGGACTACGCGGTCAACACTGGCCGGGTCCATCGCTTCCAATTCGGTAGCTAAGTCGCCGACGCGCAAATCCCACGCAGGATGCGGCGCACCAAACCAGAGCTCGACATTTCCTCGTGCGATATCGGCGAACTCTTCGCGACGCTCAACTGAGATCAGACGCCCAGTCGGACCAACCGCGTTCAACAACGCCATCGACAACGCGCCGGACCCCGCACCAGCTTCAACGACAACTGAGCCGGGGAAAATATCGCCCATGTGCGTAATGACACCGGCATCCTTGGGATACACAACCGCTGCACCTCGTGGCATCGACATCACGTAGTCAACCATCAACGGGCGCATAATCTGGAACTGGCGACCTTCTTCAGTCGTAATGACCTGCCCATCGGGTTTGCCGATGAGATCATCATGGAAAAACTCACCACGGTTCGACTGGAACTTTCCGCCGTGCGTCAAAATCACTTGGTGGAATCGCCCCTTTGGATCACGAACCTGAACGCGATCACCTTCTTCCAAGAGACCACGCCGATTCTGCTGACCAAGCGGCGCGTAGTTATCGGTTGTATCTGGCTGTGTATTCATCCCAGAAAGTCTATCGCGGCTATCCACAGCTCCCACTGTGAGATCTGCTGGTGAACACGTTTCGCGTTACCGTTGTCCTATGACTGCCACTACCGAGTCGAACCCACGTATTTCAGGTTCTTTCGACCCCGCTCTTTCTGCTTCACGAGCCAAGGAATACTTGAAATGCCCGTTGCAGTACCGCCTGCATGTGGTCGATCGCATCAAAGAACCTCCCACGCGTGCAACCGCTGCCGGCACGCTGGTGCATTCGGTATTGGAGAAGCTTTTCGATGTGGCTCAAGCGGACCGAAATGAAGATACGGCAATGAGCCTCTTCGACCAAGAGTGGGCTGCAACAAAAGACTCTTTAGATGATGTTGTTGCGATGTTCGACGACGAGGCCGCGCTCGATCAATGGATCAACGAGACCCGTGATGTTGTGCGCGGTTATTTCACACTCGAAAATCCGCAACGCCTAGAACCAGTTGCGCGCGAAAAGCGCGTGGATGCTTACACTCACGACGGTGTGCGCCTGCGTGGCTTCATCGATCGCATTGACCGTAACCCTGCTGGGGAGTTGCGTGTGGTCGACTATAAAACGGGTAAGGCGCCTTCGCCTCGTTTCCAAGACGAGGCCCTGTTCCAGATGCGGTTCTACGCCCTGCTGTTGAAACTCACCGATCGGATGCCGTTGCGCACCCAGTTGGTCTACATCAAAGCGGGTCAGACCCTGACATTTGATCCGACGGCCGATGACATTGAACGCTTCGAAGACGAAGTGTCAGATATTTGGGATCGGATTGAGCGTGATGCGAAGCGTGGGGAATTCGCGCCTCGACACAATCCACTATGCAACTGGTGCGGTGTGCGCGCCCACTGTCCTCTCTTTGACGGGGTGCTTCCCGATGCGCCAGCAGACGGCATTCAGCGCCTACTACAAACGCGGGTCCGCGCTTCAATGCAGGAACCCACGTAGACCCCATACTGGGCGAAAGAACTGGGCAATCAGCTACATCACCGCAGTTGACGCTGCGGTGAGTACTCCGGTCACCAGCAGAATTGCAACGACGATAGCCAAGCCAATTCGGTACCACACGAACGGCTTGTATGACTTCGTTGAAACCAGCTTGAGGAACCAGATGATGACTGCCCATGCCACAACGAACGCGATCAGTGTGGCGACGACGGTTGGGGCAACATCAACGTGATCTCCGCCAGAGAAGACCTTGTACACCTTGTACAGGCCGGATGCGAAAACTGCTGGCATGGCAAGAAGGAAGGAATAGCGGGCTGCTGCCTCGCGCGTGTAGCCCAATGCGCGTCCCATCGTGATCGTTCCACCCGAGCGGCTGACGCCGGGGATCAAGGCCATTGCTTGGGCAAGGCCATAGAGGATCGCGTCGCGCCAGGACATATGGTCAAGAGTGAGTTTCTGAGGAGCATAGCGGTCAGCAATACCCAGAAGAACACCGAAAAGGGCAAGCATGACAACTGTAATCCACAGGTTACGGAAGGAAACGTCAATCCAGTCTTCCAATGCAAGACCAAGGATCCCGATCGGGAGCGAGCCAACGATGATCATCCAGCCCATGCGGACGTCGGGATCGCTTGAGCTCAGACGCTTTTCACGCGGACGAATAGGAAGCGACTTCCACCAAGAAGACACGATCCGGACAATGTCTTTCCAGAACACGATGAGGACTGCGGTTTCAGTACCGATCTGGGTGATGGCAGTAAAAGCCGCGCCCGGGTCAGCATTGCCGACAAGTTCCCCGAGAATCCTGAGGTGAGCCGAAGATGAAATCGGCAGGAACTCAGTAAGTCCCTGCACGAGGCCAAGAAGAATCGCATCGAACCAAGTCATAGTCGAAACTCTACGGGCTATTGGCACGTATTGGCGAAGCGGTGTGCCACGAAACCTGTGCAACCTGACACGGCTAGGCTAGAGGCTATGGAAATTCGTCAGTGCGGTCGCAGTGGTCTGAGGGTTTCGTCACTTGGCTTGGGCACGCTCACGTGGGGACGCGACACCGATGGTGAAGAAGCATGGGAAATGCTTTCTCACTTTGTCGATGCGGGTGGAACGCTTGTTGAATGTTCGCCGATGAACGGCGAAGGAATGGCCACCGACGTTCTTGGGGCAGCGATGAACCGGGTCGGGCGCCACCGCCTGACGATTGCGTGGAGGGGGGCAACCCGTCGCGACCAGTCAGGTCGTTGGGTTTCCTCGGCTGGGCGTGGTGACATGTTGCGCAGCCTGGACGATGCTCTTGCTCGTTTAGATACCGACTATGTGGACGTGTGGATGGCGGAGCCCGACCCCAGTGTCCCGCTCGAAGAAACGCTGGGTGTGCTTGAAGCAGCGTCCCGTTCAGGGCGCGCTCACTATGTCGGTCTTTCTGGCTGGGATACGTGGACAACAGCCTGCGCCCTCACCCGCCTTGGTGAGCACGGGCTTGTTCAGCCAGCGGTAGCGCAGCTTCCCGTCAGCCTGTTAACTGCTCCGGCTACCCATAGCTTGCGTTCACATCTGGCCGGCGAAGGATTGGGTGTATTTGCTCGGTCTCCACTTGCCGGTGGGGTGTTAACTGGAAAATACCGCCATTCCACTCCCCCGGATTCGCGCGGGGCTACCGAACATATGTTGCCCACTGTTGCTCCTTTCCTGACCGACGAATATGCGGGACGTGTTGAAGCAGTTGTTCGCGCCGCGCAAGGGCTTGATCGCAATCCAGGTGACGTTGCTCTTGCATGGGTACGAGATATGCCGGGCATTGCCTCAGCAATCTGCGGTCCGCGAAATGTACGACAGCTTGACCACATCCTTGACTCAACCGAGCCTCTGCCTGCCCCGATTCGCCAAGTGCTCAACGAAGTCGCGTACTCGTAAGAACGCATACTTCTTAGATCCCAGCCCTCAGCTTTGGGCTTTCAAACGCGACGTTGACCAGACAGTGTGGCGCGGTATCAAACAAGCGTCTGATATCGCGCCGCACAAGAATTCTTAAAATCACTCAGTCGTCGATGTCGATGAAATCATCATCCGAATCGTCTGAATCCTCATCGTAGGATTCATCATCGTCCTCTTCCTCATCATCATCTTCGTCGTAATCATCGTCGAGAAGATCGAAGGGAAGCTCGACACCGAACTGTGTGAACAGTTCGTCGTCGTAGGTGAAGAACGCATCGCGCAAAGTGTTCTCTGCTTCTTCGAGCGTCGAAGAGTCATCATCGGTTGCCTGCGAACATGCAACGTAATGAGCTTCAAAGGCTGCAATCAATGCGTCAAGCGCTACGCGAGGATCATGAGTCATGAGAAGATCCTAGACCTTATGCGAGCTGGGCTCACGGAAGATTAAGTTGCGAGCGGATAACAGAAACCATCAGGTCAGCGCCTTTGATTTCTGCTGTCTGATCAGCACCGACGATGCGAGACACACCTTCAGAGTCAACCAGCTGCGATGCACCCATATTCGGCCCCAGCGGAAGGATCACCCATTCCTTCGTAGGCTCGTAGATTGCTTCGGGCTGATCGCCGGCAATTTGAGACGAAATATTTGCGATGACAACGCGTGCTTGCTGGCGAGCAGCATCAGCACGCTTTGACTCGGGAACGTCCGTCAGATCGCCAACGGCGTACGTGTGGTCATGGCCCTCGACCTGCAAGCTCTTACCAACGCGGATTGTGCCGTTCGGGCGCAACACGGGCTCGTAGTCGGTACCGGCGAGGTAGCCGGTGTTCGCGCGAGAGCCGTAGCACTGGAACCAGATATCGCCTTCAACATCTTCACCTTTGCGGGTCGACACATGGAAGTGACCGAGTTCGCCAACGTTGTGCGGAGGCAGGAAAGCAAGCTCAGAACCGGTGATCACGCGAATGCCGAGCTCAGCCAGTTGCGTGGAGATTTCTTGACGCAGGTCTTCGGAGTAGCCGGGGGCAGAAAGAATCTGATCGGCCTTCTCGACGATTGTGATGTCAAGGTCCGGGTAAGCGTATGCAAGTTCGCCGGCAAATTCGATACCGACGGTGCCACCACCAACTAGCATGACGGAGCGTGCGCCAGCAAGGTTTTCGTGCAGTTGGTTCAAACGAGCCTTTGCAACAACGGACTTCGCTGACGAGTACTTTGCTGGGAAGGGATATGTTGCGCCGGTTGCAAGAACAACGTAGTCCGCTTCGATAGGTTCGCGACCGAAAATATGGACGGTGTTACCGACAATCTGAGAAACAGTGCCGTGAACGAATTCGCCTCGTGTCAGCAAGTTCGAATAGGGCATGAAGATTGCTTCCTGCCACACGTCGTCTACGGCTGCGCGCAGTGCAGCTGCGTGGTGAACAAACTGGTCTTTTTGTTCAACGAGCGTCACATCAGCGATGGGATCGAGTCCTTTTGCAACAGTCACGCCACCGTAACCGCCACCTACAACGACAACACGAGCCACTTCATTCTCCTTCACGTCGAGCTGGTCTAATTCTTGCACGTGATAAGGGTTTTCACGCGGGATTATCGGGCGCGTCAGCCCTGATCGACACCGAGTGCTCGGGCGATGTTGGGGACAAAGAAGTTCGGTCCCTTGAGGACTTTGCCGTCTTCACGCAGTTTTACCGAACCGTCGGGCATCAGCTTCGACAGATTCGAGGCCTGAACTTCAGCTAAAACCGCATCCAAATCGATACCCGATTCGATTGCCATTCCGTAGATGACATAGACGAGATCTGCCAGAGCATCGGCAGTTTCGATAAGATCTCGCGTGTGGTCGTCACCGTCAACGGCCTTTTCAGTTGCTTCTTCAACGAGGCTCCGTGCAACAGGTCCGTACACGGCGCCCATCAGTTCAGCGAATTCTTCGCGGATCAGTGACATGCGCATGTTGAGGCGTTCGTAGTCGATGGTTGGCAGGGCACCGGTACCAAGGCGCACGGGCATGGAGTAGGTTCGGTGGAACTGCTCAACAAGCTTTCCTGGGCGCGAAGGATCAAGGGCAGGTCCCTGTCCGGCACCGGGCCCATCCCACGGGGTCTTCGGTTCGCGAGTGTCCGTGACCAGAAGGCTTGCCTGCCAGAGGTCCGGGCCTTCAGCTCGCCTGCGGATCCCCTCGCGTTTAAAACCGTTGCGCCACGCTGGCTTCCAAGAACCCCAGTTTTCAACGTGGCAGTACCAGTCGATGCGGGTGACATCCATCTGATCAAAGGCAAAATCAACGGCAAGACCGAGCGCTTCGGTCATGAACCCTTCACCCCAGGCATCAGTGCGGATGAAGTAGCCGACCTCAGCCGACTTGGGATCACGCTGCCCACGCCAAAACTCCAGGCGACCAAGGAACCTTTGATTCTTGGCAGAAAGAATCGCCCAGTCAGCGTTACCGTTCTTCCAAGACTCTTCAGAGCGCGAAAGGTGCTCAACCGCCATATCCCTCGTATAGGGGTGGGGAACGGTCGTCGTTTCGCTAATGCGTGCGTCTTGGAACACCTCGGTAATTGCGTCGACGAAATCAAGGTTCATCGGAACCAAGGTGACGCGCGATCCTTGAAGAGTCTGCGACACTGTTTCACTCATACTTCTTCCTTCCCCGTGTTTGCCCACGCTGTAGCAAGAATATTGCCAAGTGCAGGAACGGTCTGATGGTCTTGAACAACGAACTTTCGATCGATCAGAGCGGTGGGCACACGGTCGATGCCCATCTGCACACCGATCTGGAAATCAGAGAAGACATCGGATGCAGTGTGCGGATCAGTCAGCGCATCGAGGACGAACTGAGCGTCCAACCCGAGGTCCTGTGCGCAACCGATCACAACGTCGCTGTTTGAAATATCGAGGGCCATCTCAAAGTGGGCACGTCCTAAAGCTTCGGCAAGCTTCAACTGCATTGAGTCGGGACCATTAAGAGTGTCACGATCGTAGTCTTCGATGCGGGCGGCATTGATCACGCGGTGTGCATATGAGGATGGAGCAACGATTAGTTTCTCGAAGTCAAAAACGACGCCTTCTGCACGTCCAAGCTTTTCAAGTCGCTCGTCCAGTGCCACTGCTTCCTCGTACGTGAGTTCGCCTTCGTTCATCAGATAGACGCGACGAGGTTCTTCACGGGCACTATCCAATTCGGGGTCGAGGAAGAAAGCGTGAAGCGTAATTTCCACCTCGTCACGATGATCGAAAGAGGACAGCGCCTGTCGCCAATGTCGAATACCCAGGTACGACCATGGGCAGGTCACATCGAACCAAAGATCAATATGCATTCGCACGCTCTTTCATCGCTTCGTTGCATTGATCCGGATTTTCTTCACGGGTGTAAGAAAAATCCGAGATAAAACGAAAGCCCGGAACTTATTCAAGCTCCGGACTTCCATCTGTGCGCGGAGGGGGACTTGAACCCCCACCCTCTAATACGAGGACTAGCACCTCAAGCTAGCGCGTCTGCCTATTCCGCCACCCGCGCAGGTGACTTGCTCTTCTTGATTACCTCAAGTCGAACGTGGAAAACTCTAACACGGTTGGTAGCCGAACTGCCAAATCGAAAGGAGAAACTCCTAGGGACCATCAGCATTTTTGTTGGAATAGCGCCGATAGTCAGTGTCCACAGGAAGTGGCGACGAGGAAGATCCCCCAGCAGAGTTAATTCTTGTTCCGGGAACGCAGTCGCTCATCCAACGCGGAAAAAACCCTCACAATCTGGGATATTTCCTCATCGGTCATATCCGCAAGCAAGAATTCGCGAAGCGTCTCTTGATGAAGACGAGTTGCTTCCTTCACGATCCGCACGCCCTGTGAAGTCAGACACGCTTGATAGCTTCGCCTATCTTCCTTCGACATCACTTTCTTTACCCAACCGTCTCGTTCTAAATGAGTGACCAAATAGGTTAGGCGTGACGGAGAATAGACAACCTGGCCGGACAATTCACCCATTTTTAGACATTGACCAGGCGCTTCGGACAGGGCAAGCAGGATGTTGTAATCGGGCACCGACAGGCCGAAATTCTTCTTCAAGTTGGATTCCAACAGGCCATGAAGACGCCCATTCGCTTCGAAATAAAGTCGCCAAGCACGCTGACGCAAGTGAGCTGAATCAGTATCCAGAAGCGCGGGACTCTTCATTTCGTTTTCTTTCACGTGTTGAAGAATATTCTATGAAGCTGGAAAAGCACTGATAAACCCTGGTCTATCCCATATTTTTGAGTGAGTGGTGAGACGGTTGCTCGCATACCGTTATGCTTGTTTGCTCCGCGCCACGAAATGCCGAGAGTTTCTCAATGCGCGCGGCCTCGTGCCACCATTAAGACGCAAGCGATGAAGGAGTAGTTGGTTGAGCGCAGAAACACAATTCACGTGCGTACTTTTCGATGTTGATGGCACTCTTGTCGATTCTGCCCCCGCAGTGATCCACTGCTTCAACACGGTTCTTTCCAAGCGTGGCGTCACTACCCCGCCAGCGAATGCAATGCGCAAGTACGTTGGTCCCCCGCTCTGGTGGTCATTTGCTGACCTTGGCTTTGAAGGCGAGATTGTGAAAGAACTCGTCGATGAATACCGGGCACTGTACCGCGCGATTTTCCTTGAGCCCCCACTCTTTCCTCGAATGGACGAAGTAGTGCGTGGCGCCCACAACGCTGGGATTCCCGTGGCAACGGCTACGTCGAAGCAAGAGCCACTTGCTCTGGCACAAATGGAACATCTGGGAATTCTTGACGCTTTCGACGTCATTGCCGGCGCAACTCCGGGTCCCGGTTCTTCGAAAGCAACAGTTATCGCCGATGCGCTTTCGCGCCTGAGCGCCAAGGGAATGGATATCTCCCGCCCCGTTCTGATCGGTGATTCCTGCTGGGATGTTGAAGGAGCTCAGCAAGCTGGTATTGACGTCATGGGTGTGAGCTGGGGTTACGCGAAAGACGGCGACCTTGACGAATGTATTGCTATCGCGCATACCCCCGAAGAGCTTGCGCACCTGCTGGGGTTCACGCTCTGAACCTTTCAGCTCATCTGTACAGCTAGCGGAAGTCTCGCAAGCGTACGAGGTGCGGATGCTAGTTATCGAGAAGGTCCACCAGGTCGGACATGTCGAGCCCGGATAAGAGCTCGCCACCCTCAACATTTCCTGCGCTTTCGACGACTGTTGATACGAGTTCGCGTTTGCGTTCTTGGAGTGCGACGACTTTGTTTTCGATGGTGTCAGCGCCGACCAGCCTGTACACGTTGACTTTCTTTGTTTGGCCGATTCTGTGGGCTCGGTCGACGGCTTGTGCTTCAGCTGCAGGATTCCACCAGGGGTCCATCATGTACACGTAGTCTGCTTCCGTGAGTGTCAGGCCGGTACCTCCCGCTTTCAGAGAGATGAGGAATACGGGGACTTCTCCGGATCTGAAGCGTTCGATGGCTTCGTCTCGGCGGGTTGTGGATCCGTCGAGTTGGACTGTGGCGATTCCACGTCGTTCTAAGTAGTCACGTATGCGGGTAAGGAACGTTGTGAATTGGCTGAAGATCAGAGCTTGGTGTCCGCTTGGGATGATTTGTTCAAGTTGAGTGGCGAGGTACTCGATTTTTGCCGAGCCGATGTGTCCGCATGTTGTGTCGACAAGACCGGGATCCAATGCGAGTTGGCGCAAACGTGTCAGCGCCGCGAGGATATCGATTTTTGCACTCGGATCATCGGTCAGTGAGAGTATTCTTGCGCGCTCTGCCATGAGGTGTTGATCGTAGATACGTCGGTGCTCCGTGCCGAGGTCAATGGTGATAACGGATTCGATCTTGTCGGGCAGGTCAGTGGCAACTTCTTCTTTGGTTCTACGCATCATGTTGGGACTAAGAAGAGAGTGAAGATGGTTCAATGCCGTGACGTCGTGATCGTTTTCGATGGGTCGACGAATTTTGTCGTTAAAAAGGGACCATTTGGGAAGTAGTCCGGGCATTGCGAGGGCCATGATCGACCAGAGGTCGCCAAGAGAGTTTTCTACCGGGGTTCCGCTGACCGCAAAAGTCCAGTTTCTTTCTATTCCTTGCAGCACACGGTGAATGGCGGTCCTGGGATTCTTCACATTTTGCGCTTCATCGAGAATAAGGCCGTTAAAAGGAATCTGTTTCCATTCTTCGTCGTCGATGCGCACGATTGTGTATGAGGTGATAACAATGTCTGCGCCTTCGATTTCGCTGGCGAGGCTCCTTTCGCGCCTCTTCCCCGTTGTATTGATCGTGCGCACATTGAGATCGGGGAAGAATCGTTGAGCTTCTTTTTCCCAGGTACTTAAAACCGATGTTGGCGCGACGACAAGCGTAGGCAGATCGCATTTGAGAGATGATGCGACGTCAGATTCTTCGTTTTCTTCGCATGCTGACGCCTCTTTGAGGGAGGCAAGAGCAGTTAAAAGCTGAAGGGTTTTACCGAGCCCCATATCGTCTGCCAAAATGCCACCTGTTTGGCTACAGGCTCGAGCGATCAGCCAGCGCGCTCCGTCAACCTGGTACGGGCGCAAGGTGGCACCCACGGGGTTCTGGAGTGGAATATCTGCGCCGGCGTGACGCAGGTGTTCAAGACGGGCTTCCCACTGCTGGGAGTCGACAGTCGTATCCGTAAGGCAGTCGAGATCTTCCCAGAGGCCAAGATGTGTGGGTACGAGGCGTGGCTCATCATCAAAAGAAAGGGTTCGCGCTTCTTCGAGAAGTGCTGCGATGGATTCAATTGTTTCTTTGTCGATGCTGACCCAGTGCCCGCCAACGTAGAGATAGCGTTCCGAGTGGGCGACTGCTTCAAGAACATCACTGAATGGAACCGGATACCCACCGACGTCGAGTCTAACGTCCAGATCGAACCAGTCATTGTGCGCCTCGCTTGGCGTGACGCGAATCGATGAATGGAGCGGGACTTCATCAATCATGAACGTCAGTACTGCGTCACTGATCTCCCATGCAAGACGCGAGTCATTCAGCTGATCGATCACATCTTTTCGAAATTGCGGGATAGTCCACGCGGGGAGTCGGAGGTTTTTGAATTCTCCGTCCCACAAAGAAGCGGGCACATGCTGTCGCGCAAGAGTTTTCAGGGAAGCGAGCATCGATCGAACGTCTTCTAAATCCATGACCTGCTGAAGTCGGACTCGCGAGGGGGAACCTGAATAGTCGTATTCCGCCCACCAGGTGAGGGTGAATTCTTTTCCTTCGACAAGGTCGCATTGTCCAACAATGCGCACTGTTGCTTCTTCGCCAAGATCGACTGACGAATCAATTGAAGAAACTTCAAAACGACGTTTGAGATGCGGGATATACGCGGTCGCCAGTTCGGCGACCTGGTCGGCGGGCACACAGATCGGCCCTCGTTCGAACAGGGTCATGAGTTCTTGCCCACCAACACGGGCTACCCGTGTGCCACCGTCCAAGATGAGCAGGCGAGTTGCGGTATCAATTCGAGGTTTGAGGATACGTTTATCCCCATCAAAGGCCATCATCTGCAGGAGCAGTTCATCCCCTTGCAGGCTGAGATCGCAGCCCAGATCCCACGATGATCGATCAAAATGTATGGGTGTCAGTGGGTCAAGGCTAGAGTAGAGTTCGATTCCTTGGCTGATCAGTCTGAGTAGCCACGGTGCAGCATCCACTCCGAGCATCTGAAGACTAATTTCATTTCGTGCCGCGCGACCATCATCCACTTTTGCAAGACGATAACCTTCTCTGATTAGTCCGATGTGAGAACGCGATAATCCATCTGAAACTGAAGCCCACTGCGTCGACACCAGATCCGGCCAAGTTGCTCGCTTCTTTGTCCATTGGATGCGATTGCCGGGGCGTAGTGGGTGCATCCAATACGGGCGCTCTGGGTCCAGAGTGTCAATCAATAGTGCGATTGGCTCTCCGCTTGAATCCCCAGCATGAGTGAAGGAGCGGAGACGCGTTTTCCACTCTGGTTCGTCTTCCGTTGTGAGTTCGTTGCTTTGACGTCGTAATTCAAGGAACAGAGCAACCGAATGCTGACAGTTTTTCCCTTCAATACATGCGCAGGTCAGAACAGGTTGCCCTCCGTTGAGTCCAACCCAGGTTTTGAGACGAAGCCCCGTTGAAGCCACACGTCCGCTAAAAACTCCGTCGTCACCGATCTCAACATCGGTGACTTTGTTTCCTTCACACAGTGCACTCGCGCGCGCCCAGGCAGCATAGCCGACTTGATTGCGAATGATTGCTTCGTCGAACTCAGCGACGCGACGAAGTTCTTCGGATGAAATGCGCATTCTGTCAGTTTATCTTTCACCGTCAGATTCTGCTGAGAAAGCCTCTTCTATCCACCGTTGTTTGTCTGTATAAATCAGAAGGAGATCGCTTCCTTGATCGGTGATGACGCGAAGGTATGCTCGCGCGGGCGATGAATCATCCCACCTGTTGTCACGGATTATCCAAGGACCGTGCGAGATACGAATGCTTTGATGCGCGCAGGCGAACTCGCAGCTACAGGGCGTTGCTGACCGGGCTGGCGAAGGCTTTCAGGTCTTCCCACGAGTCGGCGCGGGCGGTGTCTTGCTCGTAGGCGATCAGATAGCCCCAGTGCTGACCGGCGTAGGTATCCTCAGCAACCAATCGGCGCACCAACGCCTCGGCAGCCTGACGCTTGGCCTGCACCCTGGTGTCATCGCGGCCGCGCTCGTCTTTGCCCTCGATGATCCAATGCACCCCGTTGGTGTCCAAGGCCACGAAGTCGGGGAAGTAGCGGTCTTTCGCGTTGTAGTACACGAACGCCTGGTCTTGCGGATGCAACCGGTGCCACCACACGATCCCCGGCGACGTGTTGAGCAGGCGAGCAAGCTGGTATTCGCCGGTGAAGGAGTCGAAGGATTCCTCTGCGAATAGCGACTTGAACCAGCCGCCGTAGACCCGGCCTCGCACGAACTGGTCACGACTCTCGATCTGGTCATGCACCTTCTCACCCAACGGGAGCGTGTAGCCGGTGCCTGGCATTGACTTGGGGTGTATGGTCGGCACCTCGCGGGTGGCTCGCAGTGTCTCGGTTGTGTAGTTCTTGATCAGAGCTAGGAGTTCGGCGCGGGCGGAGTCGAGGGATTTGATGGTCCAGCCGGTGAACGTCACTGCTTGCATGAACTTCGGCACTAGGAACCTGGCGACGTAGCGGGCGGTCTGTTCGGTTTTGGGCACCAGCGACATGTTGATCACTAGTTTGACCAGCGCCTCCTCGGCGTCGGCGTCGGCGATGTGGACGGAGTCGACTTCGGCGCTTTCTCGATCCTCTGCCCGGAGTTTCTTGCCTAGGGCGGCGATGATCTCTTTGCGCAGCAGCACGTCCCCGGCAGAGGTGACCCGACGCGCTGCTTGCTCAATCTCGGTGTCACTGATTTCGGACAGGTCAATGGGTGGCTGCTGCACAGTCATCGTGGTTACCGGGAACTGGTAGGCCACATCGGCGAAGTTGGGGTTCCGTCCGATCGAGACCAATTCCCAGGTGGGCTGATCCTCCGGGGCGGTGATGGTGCGAACTCCGACACCGGGCAAACCCAGACCTTCGTCACCGCCGTTGCCGGGAACGGTGCTCGGCTGCGGTTCTACGCCACCGGTGCCAGCACCGGTCCCCGGCATAGTCGTAGTCGATGGTTGACCACCGGTCGTGTCTGTGCTTGTATCCGTGTTGGACTCTTCGGCGGCTTTACGGATCACCTCTTCTACCTTGGCTTTGTCGGGTTCGGGGACGGCTTCGTCCAATCCGAACTGCTGTAGCACGTTCTCGGCGTTCAACAATTCGGTGAAGGATTGGTGAGCGATGATGTCGAGCTGGTCAATCTGCCACACGCCGGTGTATCTGCCGAACGGCAGTCTGAGGCCCCTTCCCATGGTCTGCTGGGTAAGCACTTCGGAGGCCATCGCCCGTAGTGTCACGACGACCGCGATATTTTTGACATCCCAACCTTCCTTGAGTTTGTTCACGCTCACCACTGCCAGCACAGGCGATTCGGGCCGGTCCAATTCGTCGAGGCGACGCTGGGTCAACTCATCCTCGTGCTTAGAGTCCACCTGCAGCACAGCCGATTCCCAGCCGAAGTACTCCGGGGTACGCAGCAGCTCAGCAACCTGAGTGGCATGCTCCACATCGGAGCAGACCACGAACGCAACCGCATTCACATGATCGCGGTTTTGGGAAGCCGCATACGAGTCATAGTACGCCTGCTTGAGCGCACGCAGCTGCAGAGCATCCCGCAACTGCTGCTCCTCAGAGGCTTCGTCGCTACCATATCCCGTCTTGCGGAACGCCAACACCGGGGCCTTCACATACTTGTCCTGGATGGCGCGGTAGAGCGGGTACTCGAAGATCACATGATCGATCTTCTTGTCCACCGACGCGGTCAAACCAATCGCCGCTGCTGGGTCGAGTTCCTTCAACGCTGCATTGAACGCCGCCGCGCTCGACCCGTACAAGTGAGACTCGTCGGCGATCACCACAAGATCATCGAGACCCTTCAGGTAGTCGAAAAGCACACCAGCGTTCTCATCGAACCGGCGGGGCTTACGGCGCATCGCATCCTGCGTAGCGCCGTGGGTGTCACCCTCGACCTCCTTCGGCGCGATCAACTGCTGAATGTTGAAGATGAACGCCAACATCAAGGTTTCCCGCCCGAACGAAAGCTGGGCGGGGCCGTTCTGCCGGGCGATCCACGCCGAATAGTCCTGCGGGGTGACCACCTCGGGCGGCAGCGCCGCACCGGTGATATAGCGGGGTGTGCCGGGAGTGAAATTCTGCACCGTCTTCGCCTGCACCGTCTTACCGGGCGTCACAATCACCACATTACCCACACCCTGACGACGCAAATACTCCACGAACGCCGCCATCAAATACGTCTTCCCCACACCCGTAGCAAGGTTCAGCACCTGCATCACGTCCGGGTCATAGTCACCGTCGAGAGTGAAGACCAGCTGGCGCAGTGCTTCCTTATTCGGAGCACGCAGGTCGAACTCGGCACTGATCGACTCCAACATGTCCGAATCAAAACTGATATTCAGCCGCTTAGCCATCACAGCTCACCACCCTCGCTGTAACGGAACACATCATCCGGCAAGGCAACCACCCGCGACCCCTTCACCAGTCTGCGTAGATGCTGGCGGACCCCGTCCATCACGGTGGTTGCTGCTAGCACGATCGTCTCTCCGGGTTGAACTTGGGAGGCCAGCCAGTCAACGACCTGAGGCGTGGCCACACCCTCCACCACCTTCAACAAGGCATTGCCACGACGGGCATCAAAAATGTAGTCATCATCCGGGTGCAACAGCGTGAACCCGAGATTCGCGGCCACCGACTCGATCAGAGCCTGTCCGGTCGCAGCCGCCGTCAGCATCACCCGATCCAAGGCGGGGTCATAGTCGAAACACGCAGGCGACAGGTGCGCCACCTGGAAGCCGCCACCACCACGCCAGTTCACCACTTCCTTCGTACGCCTGGTCTTCGAAGCGGCCTTCAGTGACTTCACCTCGACGCTCTTCTTTAATTCCGGGTCGTCCTTGATCAGCTTGTTGAGCACGCTCGTGAATTTCGCGGCGTCCTCCGGCGAAACACCATCAGGCAGCCCATCTTCCGTAGCGTCGACACGTTCGCCCTTCGTCCGGGTTATCCCTCCCGGGTCTTCGTCGTTGACAACCTTCTCCAAACGGGGACGCGTGAACGTCGTGAAAGTCGACTCCAACAACTCACACGTCACCCAACGCCGCCCCATCTTCTGCGCCACCGCAGCCGTCGTCCCCGACCCAGCAAACACATCAAGAACAATGTCACCAGGATTGGAGGCAATATGAATTATCCGTTCCAGGAGGCGCTCGGGTTTCGGTGTTGAGAAAGCGCTCACGTTAGGGAAAAGGGATTGGATCTCCTTTTTGGCGCCGTCGGTATGACCCACCTCGCTGTGGAACAGTAGATTCGTTGGAGTACGCCCCGGCATGCCTTTTAGGTACGACTTCCGTCCAAAGCCACCTACACCGCCGTTGGTGACATATACAAGGGGCCAGTTCCCTTTTTTATACGCCCGCATTGCTACTTGCGAATCGAATTCTTCGATAACCAGCGCGGGAACACGGGGTCTGATTTCAGATTCAGCCACGCCGCACATTTCAGCCCGAATGGCGGAGTCATCAATTTCCCGAAGAATATACTGACTGTTCCAGCCACGCATAATTTCTAAGAAACGATCTTGCCCAAACCGCCAGTGCCCTCCTCGAGCCGGGTATCGAATTTCCCCAGTAATAGGGTGCTGAACTCCAAACACCATTCCTTGATGTGTCTTCGCTCCGGGCGCAGTGGGGTCGCCCATTTTCCATGCACCACGTGGGTCGTTGTCCGGATTGGAATACCTAGCATTCATCTCTGCAGTACGCGGAAGACGGTTCGGAGTAAAATCTTCAGACTTTCGGTAGATTAGGATTTTATCCGTGATCGAAGGAATGCTCTTCGAATCATTGCGTGGTGAGTACGTCTTTTCCCATTGCATTTCTGCCACGAATTTAGCCGCTCCGAACACTTCGTCGAGCAACAGGCGCATGCGATGATTTTCAACGTCGTCGAGATGCACCCAGATGGAGCCGTCGTCGGCAAGCAGCTTCTTCATGTGGAGGAGCCGGTCGCGCATCATGGTCAGCCAGATGGAGTGCTCGAGGTTGTCCTCGTAGGAAGCGAACGTCTGCGCGGTGTTAAACGGCGGATCGATGTAGATCAGTTTCACCTTGCCGACGTACTTCTCGGCAAGCTCGGGCACGCGGGTGAGGGCTTCGAGGACATCGCCCGATTCACCTAAGATCAGCAGGTTGTCATCCTGGGGCTCCAGGTCAGCGCGCTCGGAGTAGGCGAACTCGTCAGACTTCGGCGTCTGGGTGCCTTGCACATAGTCGTCCAGCACGAGGGTATGGGTCTCGCAGTAACGCGGATCAGAGGGGTCAACCCACGTGTACCCGTACTTCCCAGTCTCAGTGGGGATGAGAGCCTTGTCCTTGTTGTACCAGGTGAGCTGTAGACGCTGATTGGCCATCTAGTCGGTCTCTCCCTTCGGTGTTGCTGGGATTGCTTCGCAGATGTCGGCTATGTCGCAGTCGAGGAATTGGCAGATCCTGAGCAAGGTGTCGGTTTGAATGTTGGCTCCTTTGCCGAGTTTGGCGATTACTCCGGAATGACGAACTCGAAGTCGCCGCTGGTCAACAGCCTCCCGACGCTGATCTCCGCGGCCTCTAGCCTTCTTGTTTCTCCTGCCACCAAGTGTCCCTTCATCGATTATGTCTTGCACTTGGGTTGAACCACTGACCCCGCTTTTGAACTACTCACGCCGCCAGCGCGACTGTGCCGCCATTTTATATCCAAGTCGGGTTAAAAGCTTCAACAATGCCACAATAATCCATGCGCGACTGAGCACCTCGCTTGTTTTTCGGAACAGATATCCAAGCTGGTTCTTCACTCAGTTTCCCGCATTGAGCAACATGTATAGGTGAGGAAAAAGAGTCGTTCAGATGCACTGGGAGCCGAACGGATAGTAGGGGCTGAGGGCTCATATCGATTGTCCCGTCCCACTCCCCTGCCCCAGGTGTTAAAAAGCTGGGAGTATTCCAGGGAATAAAAGCAATGCGTTCACGCGGATCCCAACCACCTTGACGGTGAATACTGAAGTGACGCTTCGGTCCGGCTACGCAGATTCCATGGGCGGGACGAAAACATCGTGCCCTTCGCTGAGTTTCCAGTAGATATCAGCATTGCTTCCAAAACGGGCATATATCTGGCCCTTACCTAAATCTTTGAGCTGCCCACAGGTGTGCACCCCCAAAGTGGCAAGCAATTCAATGTCTTGAGCTGCCTGCTCTTTCTCTTTACCGTCAAGAAGTTCCAGAATGTAACGAACGGGAATTGAGGCAAGAAATGAGGGCA
Organism: Pauljensenia sp. UMB9872; assembly: GCF_030212665.1. Lineage (NCBI taxonomy): Bacteria > Bacillati > Actinomycetota > Actinomycetes > Actinomycetales > Actinomycetaceae > Pauljensenia > Pauljensenia sp. UMB9872. Next base: position 79,947 of record NZ_JASOER010000003.1, read on the forward strand.
TTTCTTGATCGGTCACAATTCTTTGGGTTCGCGCCGCATATGTTGCAGCAAATACTCCCTGCGCGACCCCGACGAAGGCTTCGACACCAACCTGTTGTGCAACAGCATCAACGATGGCAGTTGCGGCTGCTTCTTCGCTTCCGTGCCAACGCGTAGCGGGAGTAGCCCACACCCAACTTAAGCCCGGACGCATACACATCACTTTGGCTACAACTGACTCGAAGGCTTCGATAACAGCGTCAAAACTTCTACCTTCACGCTCTTGATCCCGAGGCACGATGATGAGCTCTGGGCACAGATACCGTGCCGTTTCAATACGCATGCCGTGGCGCACACCGTGTTTGCGCGCACTAAAAGAAACGACATCAATTTTTCCGCGATGCCCCACTGCTCCTGGAGCACCCGGAGGAAGATCGATGACCAGCGAGTTCACAGGCCAGTCAGGAATCCATAAAGCAATGAACCTCATGAGGCCCTCCTTTTTTGACCTTGCACCCCCTATTGACGCCGAATGAATCAGCCCCGTTTGTTCCTCGGCTTGACGCAAACCTGCGCGCACCAATTTCAGACGATCCACATCGACTTCCATGTTCCCACCCCCCTATTTAGAACATCTGTTCTATACAGTAGGTGCGACCATGTACAAATCAGATTGCAATAGTCCACGTTCTTTCGGCTACCCGTCGCACCAACAATGGTGGCAAGATAAACGAGTGCTTCACATCATCTTCTTCGAACCCGAAATTCCTGGAAATTCAGGCGCAGCAATCCGCCTCTCTGCATGCACCGGATCAATGCTCCATCTGGTCGAACCGCTGGGATTCGATATGTCCGACACAAAACTCAAGCGCGCAGGCTTGGATTACCACGATCTCGCGCACGTGAAAGTACACCCAAACCTTGATGATGCACTTGCGGAAGTTCCCGGACGCATCTGGGCATTCACAGGACGAGCCTCAACAATGTACGCCGACGTTTCCTATCAGGACGGCGATGGACTCCTCTTCGGCCGAGAATCCGTCGGCCTTTCCGAAGAAGCAATGAATCACCCCCGCGTCGAAGATCGCGTCCGCATTCACATGCAACCGGGACTCCGCTCTCTCAACCTCGCCAATTCAGCATCGATTGTTCTGTACGAAGCGTGGCGCCAACTCGGTTTCCCAGGTGGAATCTAAACCGACCCCACACTATATTCCGCTTCACAAAGCACAATCGGCCTCGTCCCCCGCACATTGGGGCGAGGCCGAAATTTTCACCACCGCCATTTTTACGAACGAGGCCGCTCAAGGCGCTCAGCTAACTCCACAATCCGGCGCGGATTCGACCTCCACATCCACCCCACACCAATCATGGAAATAATGAGTGGCAGATAGTAAAAGTCCGCACCCCACCGGCTCCACGCCGAACGAGCCACAATCAGATCGGGCACATCAAAGCCTGCAATACCGATAATGATCGGCGCCGCAATGCTGATACCGATGCTGTAGCCGGCAATAATGCGCATTCTCCTGCCATTGTGCGTCAAGCCCGCCGCACCAACGAAATAGACGATTCCCGCAATCAACGCGACAATTTGAGGACCCCACGGGAGGGTGTTCTGATGATGAAACAAATCAACGATCGCTGTCACTAACGCCCAAGCCCCAAGCACCCAGAACATAGCCATGACAAGACGACCAAGGCCAAGCGCTCGCGGGCGCCTATCTTTCACACTCTTGTCATTGCCGGAAACGTCGGCGCCCTCCAAAAGCTGCGGGGATTCATTCATAGGTTGATCATACGTTGCGCCCACCATCATCCTCACTTCGCACGAATGTTCGGTGTGGTCGGTTCCACCTCGTCTCATCCGTCTGCGTGAGGACATCATTGCCCACAAGTGGGACAATAGGCCTAGACGGTTCACAAGACTGTGAACAGAAAACAAGACGTAAGGAGTCTCAGACGTGAGCGAACCAGAATACGACATCGTCGTACTGGGCGCCGGATCCGGTGGATACGCCACCGCTTTACGCGCTTCCCAACTGGGAATGAAAGTTGCCTTGATCGATGGAGACAAGGTTGGTGGCACCTGCCTCCATCGCGGTTGCATCCCCACGAAGGCTTATCTGCACGCAGCACAAACCGCTGACACTGTCCGCGAATCCGAAGCATTCGGCATTCGTTCCATCTTCGAAGACATCGACATGGCGAAAGTCGGCGCCTACCGCGATTCAGTCATCACCAAGCTTTACAAGGGTCTTCAGGGTCTGCTGTCCTCGCGCAACGTCGAGGTCATCAAGGGCTGGGGTCGCCTGACTGACGCCAACACCGTCACCGTTGACGGACGCGACATCACCGGCCGCAACATTGTCCTTGCGACCGGCTCCTACTCGCGTTCCCTCCCCGGACTCGATATTGCAGGTCGCATCATCACCTCCGATCAGGCATTGCAGATGGACTGGGTTCCTACTTCTGCGCTGATCCTTGGCGGTGGCGTCATTGGCCTCGAATTCGCTTCCGTGTGGAAGAGCTTCGGCGCTGACGTCACCATCATCGAGGCTCTGCCCCACCTAGCAAACAATGAAGACGAGTCAGTTTCCAAGCAGCTTGAGCGCGCCTACCGTAAGCGTGGCATCAAGTTCCACACGAACACGCGTTTCGCTTCGGCCGCCCAGGACGCATCAGGCGTCCACGTTGCGACCGAAGACGGAAAGAACCTCGACGCAGATGTCCTGCTCGTCGCAGTTGGTCGAGGCCCGGTTACCCAGGGGCTTGGATACGAAGACGCCGGCATCACAATGGATCGGGGCTTTGTTATCACCAACGATCGCCTGCACACCGGCGTCGCCAATATCTATGCAGTTGGCGACATTGTGCCGGGCCTTCAGCTTGCTCACCGCGGCTTCCTTCAGGGTATTTTCGTCGCTGAAGAAATCGCTGGAATGACACCTGCACCCATCAATGAGTCCGGAATTCCGCGCGTTACCTTCTGCGAGCCCGAAATCGCTTCGGTTGGTTTGACCGAAAAGCAGGCGCGTGAGAAGTACGGTGATTCGGTGAGAACCGTCGAATACAACCTTGCGGGCAACGGAAAGTCTAATATCCTGAATACTCAGGGCTTCATCAAGCTCGTGAGCGTTGAAGATGGACCGATCGTCGGTTTCCACGGAATCGGTGCGCGCATTGGTGAGCAGATTGGTGAAGGAGAATTAATGGTCAACTGGGAGGCCTACCCAACCGACGTTGCATCGTTGATTCACGCCCACCCAAGTCAGAATGAGTCCATTGGCGAAGCAGCGATGGCTCTCGCCGGCAAACCCCTGCACGCCCACAACTAGCACACCCGTCTTTCAAGGAGAACATCCATGGCAACCGCAGTAACAATGCCCGCCTTGGGCGAGTCCGTCACTGAAGGCACCGTCACCACCTGGCTGAAGAACGTCGGTGACACGGTCGCAGCTGACGAACCCATCGTCGAGGTCTCGACCGACAAGGTCGACTCCGAAGTTCCGTCCCCCGTGGCGGGCGTGCTGCTCGAGATCCTCGTCCCCGAGGACGAGACCGTCGAGGTCGGCACTACAATCGCAATGATCGGTGACGCATCCGAGGCCACTTCCGCTCCGGCACCTGTAGCCGAAGCTCCGGCGGCGCCGGCACCCGTTGCCGCGGCGCCGGTGGCTCCTGCGCCTGCATCACCCATCGCTTCTGCTCCCGCTTCCGGCACCGAGGTCCTCATGCCCGCCCTTGGCGAGTCCGTGACCGAAGGTACCGTCACCACGTGGCTGAAGTCCGTTGGCGACGCTGTTGAAGCTGACGAGCCTCTGCTCGAGGTTTCCACCGACAAGGTCGATTCCGAAGTTCCGTCCCCCGCAGCCGGTTTCCTCGCTGAAATCCGCGTCGAGGAAGACAAGACCGTTTCGGTTGGCACCGTTGTCGCCATCATTTCGTCTGAGGCTCCTAGCGCAGCTCCTGCCGCTCCGTCTCCCACAGCCACTCCGGCTCCCACAGCCACTCCAGCTCCGGTCACACCGGCTGCTCCTGCCACTCCTGCAACCCCGGCTCCGGTCCCGGCAACCCTCGATCAGCTGAGCAATGCTGTTGAAACCGCCGCCCCGACCGGCACTCCGGTCGCATCGCAGACTCCGGCAACAGTGGCAAACACCGGCTACGTGACCCCGATCGTTCGCAAGCTTGCTCGCGAGGCCGACATTGATCTGGCAACGATCACCGGCACCGGTGTTGGTGGCCGTATCCGTCGCGAAGACATCGAGAACGCTGTTGCAGCCCGCGAAGCCGCCAAGGCTCCTGCTACCCCGGCCCCCGTTGCTTCGGCTCCGACTGCTTCTACTCCGGTTGCGCAGAAGCGTGAACCGTCACCGCTACGTGGCACGACCGAGAAGATGTCGCGTCTGCGTCAGACGATCGCTCGTCGCATGATGGAGTCCCTGCAGAACTCTGCTCAGCTGACGACCGTGGTCGAGGTTGACGTTACCAAGGTCGCGGCTCTGCGTGCACGCTCGAAGGATGCGTTCATCGCCAAGCACAACACCAAGCTGACCTTCCTGCCCTTCTTCGTGAAAGCCGCAACCGAGGCTCTTCAGTTCCACCCGAAGATCAACGCAACCATTGATGACAACAAGGTCACCTACTTCGACTATGAGCACATCGGTATTGCAGTTGATACCCCGCGTGGCCTGCTGGTTCCGGTAATCAAGGATGCGGGCACCAAGGATATCCCGGGTATCGCAGCTTCGATCAACGATCTTGCCGCTCGCACCCGCGACGCCAAGGTTGGTCCGGAAGAGCTCAGCGGCTCCACCTTCACCATCACGAACACCGGTTCCGGCGGAGCACTGTTCGATACTCCGGTTCTAAACTCGCCCGAGACTGCAATCATGGGTGTTGGCACGATCGTGAAGCGTCCGATGGTTGTCAAGACAGCCGACGGTTCCGAGTCCGTTGCAATCCGCTCGATGGTGTATTTGTCGCTGTCGTACGATCACCGTCTGGTTGACGGTGGCGATGCGGCTCGTTACCTCATGGAGGTCAAGAAGCGCCTTGAAGAAGCAAACTTCGACGCTGACCTTGCTCTCTGAGTAGAGCCAATCTGGCAAGGTAATGTGCCGATCTGACGTTCAGGCACCCCCAGTTCGTGCCGGGAAACCGGTGGGAACTGGGGGTTTGCCATATCCGCCTAAGGTGTTTGCTGAGCGGTGCGTGAAACTCGTCCCGTCAGACGCATAAAAGTCATCACTATGTCTTGCGAGGTACTAGCAGGAAGAGTCACACACCTTGCCCCGTCGCAGCGTTGGTATTCACTTTGTGTCACCGTTGCTTCAATTGTGAGCTCCGTGTCCGAACAGCTTGGTTGGTTGACCACGTGCGATTCGGATTGCAGATGTTTAACGAACGCATCAAAGCGACGAAGGGTTGCAATCTTTTCAGCTTCAGCTCGAAGAGCATCCCCTTCCATAAAATTGTCCAGGTCAGCGATATTACGGTCCATCACTGCTTGATCTCGCACATGCATAAAAGTGGAGACAATGTCGTTCGCCTGGCTGATGTCGGGGCAGCCATCGATTGCGAAGTCGTCAATCGAAGCAACCTGATCGCGACCAAATGGTTGGATTCCTTGTCCCAGGCCCATTCCCGTCATCGGATCTGCCGGCTCAGTTTCTTCTTGAGTCTCTCCCGATTGCCTATTTTCACTCAGTGGCGCAGATTGCGCGGCATCTGGATGTCGAGATCGTTCAATACCCCCACTCGAGGGCGCCGACTGTGCCTTAATTCCGCCCGTTGACACGGGCGCGTTTGATAGTGTGGGTGGCCTCGTCATTCCATAGATGACGCTAAGGAGAACGATGATGATTCCCGCCAGCGCACCACGTCGCCGAGCCTGAGTCGCTGGCAATCCCCGTGGACGTTCATCGGCAAGGCGTTCCTTTCGCCACGTAACTGCCTCATTCATCTGAGGCAGATTCTCACAGCGTGAATCAGCTGTTAGTTGTAGCGGGCGTTGCTCGACGCGCGTGGGATTAAGCCCGTGTGGATCAATATTCAATGCGCATGCGATGGCTTCAACTGCGGCATCGTCACTGCGCTGATCCTTTGTTGCAGACAGGGAAAAACCGGGGGTTCCTTCACCGGCCTGCGCGGGAATGGCAATATCAATCAGCGTCGCGTGAAAATCAGCGCTGACAACAATGTTTGGTGGCGCAATATCGGTATGAATAATTCCCTTATCATGTAGCGCACAAACGCCAGCACGCACATCGGCGACGATACGTCGGCGCTGGTTGTCGTTCAGTTGCTGACCGCTATCGAGTAGCTCCTGCAAGGTTCTCCCGGCGTAGCGACGCTGAGAAAGACTCACGCGACCATCCGGCTGGCATGATACTTCTACCAGCTCTGCCACATTCGGGTGCACGAGGCCACGCCATGCAATCCAACGCTGCATCTGGTCACGCGCGATATCAAAGCTATACACGCTGATCAGCACTGCTTTATTGTCACGAGTCGCCTCCCACAGCGGACCATTGGAGGTCATAAACGCAATCGTTCCAAGGCGATGTGAATGCATATTCATAGCCGCATTGTGCGGTCCAGATTTCTTGAAAGCGACCGACTCTGCCTAAGCTTGTGGATAACTGCGATCCCATGCATTGGAATATCGCCACTACAGGTAGAATAGGTTCGCTATGAGTGAGAACACTGCCCCCAAGAAGCGTCGCTGGTACCACAACCTTGCGGACGCATACCGTATTACAAAGCGCTCCTATCCGTGGATCGGATGGGCAATTGCCGGAGCATGGATCCTAACGATCTGTCTTGCACTGGTGATCGCCGCCCTGATGCACGCGAACTACATTGTCTGGGCAATTCTGGGCGTTTTGGTGGGTGGCACAGTCGCGATGTCACTGCTCTCGTTCTTGGTGCGTCGCGCTCTGTACGATCAGATCGATGGCACTGTCGGCTCTGTCTACGCTGTTTTGTCGCAGATCAAGTCCGGTTGGATCATTCCCGAGCAGCCGATTAACGTTACGCGCGAGCAGGATGTTATCTGGCGAATTATCGGTCGTGCCGGTGTTGTTCTTATTTCCGAAGGTCCTTCCAGCCACGTTCAGCCACTTCTTTTAGCTGAGCGTAAGAAGGTTCAACGCGTTGTGAAGAACGTTCCTGTTCACATTATCCAGACTGGCCACGATGAAGACCAGGTGGAACTTGCGAAGCTGCAGGGTAAGTTGCGTGGTTTCAAGAAGATTCTGACGAAGGAAGAGGTTCCTGCCGTTTCGAATCGTTTGAATGCGTTGCAGTCCAATGCTCTGCCGATTCCCAAGGGAATTGATCCGATGAAGGCTCGCCCGAACCGCAGGGCGATGCGCGGTCGTTGAGAGCTTCGACTCAAATGCTGAGACACCCCTATGCATAATATGCATAGGGGTGCATACTTATATGCGTAGAGAGAAAATCTCCGAAAGGTACTCCCATGCGCAAGCTTCCCGCAGCACTCCTCCTGACTGCCACCGCATCGATGGCACTCGCCGCATGCTCCGACCCGTCAACCTCTTCGACTTCTCAGTCCGGTGAGGGAGCAACATCGACCACCACGGTTGAATCATTCGACACCTCGTCGATTGAAACCGTCGATGAAATCGCCGCTCTGGTCCCCACCGCAGTCAAGGAACGAAATGTTCTGCGTAACGGCGCATCCACCGACTACGCCCCCGGCGAGTTCCGCGCCGAAGACGGCCAGACCCCCGTTGGCTACGACGTTGATATCGTCAATGCTCTGGCAAAGGTGATGGGTCTTAAAGAAGGCACCACGACTCACGCAGAGTTCCCGACCATCATCCCGGGCCTCGGTTCCAAGTTTGATATCGGCGTTTCTTCCTTCACCATCACCGAAGAGCGTCTTGCTGAGACCAACATGATCTCCTACGTCGAGGTCGGCTCCGCATACGCTGTTGCTCAAGGCAACCCGAAGAATTTCGATCCCACCAACGCGTGTGGCACCACAATCGGCGTTCAGAACGGCACCTACCAGCAGGAATACGCTGAGCACCTGTCCGAAGAATGCGTTGCTGGGGGCAACGAAGCAATCAAGGTTATGCCCCTCGACCTTCAGACCGACATTGCAACCAAGGTCATCGGTGGTCAGTACGACGCCACTCTGGCTGATTCCACCGTAATCGGCTACACGGTTGAACTCTCCGGTGGCAAGCTCGAGCAGGTTGGTGACGTCATCGAGTCCGAGCCTCAGGGTATTGTTGTCGCCAAGGACGACACTGAACTGGCCAACGCAATCCAAAAGGCCATGCAGTACTTGATGGATAACGGCTACCTGACCAAGATTCTCGCAGCCTACGGCGCCGAGAATGCAGGTCTGACCAAGGCCGAATTGAACCCCGGTCTCTGATTTGAACTCAGCGTATGGGGCTAGCACCGCATGGCGTTAGCCCCATACTGAGCAAGGTAAACATAAAACATATGGCACACGTTAAAGACGGCATCACCCTCATTGAGGCTAAACCGGTACCTCGGCCCGGACGGTGGATCAGCGCAGTGATCGTTGCGATCTTTGCGTTGCTCCTCGCCAAGGGTTTCATTACCAATGACAACTACCAGTGGGATGTCGTTGGCAAATGGCTTTTCTCGAAGACGATCGTTTCAGGCGTTGTATACACGTTGATTCTGACTGTTATCGCGATGGTGATTGGCACGATTCTCGCCATCACGTTTGCGATTATGCGCCAGTCGGTTAACCCGGTTCTGCGTTGGGTTGCCACAGCCTATATTTGGTTCTTTAGAGGTACCCCGATCTACACGCAGTTGATCTTCTGGTCACTGTTACCCACGCTGTACCCGCAGATTGAGCTTGGTATTCCGTTTGCTCCGCCGTTCGTTTCTTTCGACACGGCAATATACTTCACGCCGTTCTGGATGGCGTTCGTTGGTCTGGGACTCAACGAAGGCGCTTACCTTGCTGAGATTATTCGCGCCGGTTTGCTGTCTGTTGATAAGGGTCAGTGGGAGGCTGCCACTGCTCTTGGTATGCCTCGGTCGATGATTTTCCGTCGCATTATTTTGCCCCAGGCGATGCGCGTGATTGTCCCGCCGATCGGCAATGAAACGATTTCAATGTTGAAGACGACATCGCTTGTTTCGGCGATTCCGTTCACGTTGGAACTGACGTTCGTCGCATCGACAAAGGGCCAGTCCCTGTTCCAGCCGGTTCCGCTGTTGATTGCGGCCGCTCTTTGGTACCTGTTCATCACGAGCATTTTGATGTGGATCCAGGCACGCATTGAGCGTTACTTCGGTAAGGGCTTTGATCGTCGCGATAACGCGACCGCTTCAACCTCGACTCAATTCTTGGATGTGACACCGTGAAATCTTCAACTCCTATGGTGAGCGTCAAGGGCGTCCACAAGTTCTTTGGTGACCTTCACGTGCTCAAGGGTATTGATCTTGAGATCGCGTCCGGCGAGGTGTGCGTGATTCTGGGTCCATCGGGTTCGGGTAAGTCGACGTTGCTACGTTGTCTGAATCAGCTCGAAGAGATTAGTGCTGGTGAAGTGAGCGTTGATGGCGAGCTTCTCGGATACCGCAGGGACGAGGCTGGCCAGTTACACGAACTACCTGACAAGGTGATCGCCGCCCAGCGTTCGCGCATCGGCATGGTATTCCAGCGTTTCAACCTATTCCCGCATAAGACCGCGTTGGAAAACGTCATGGAAGCACCGATCCATGTCGCGAAGGTAGATAAGGCAACGGCGAAACAGCGTGCGCTTAAACTGCTTGAACGCGTTGGATTATCCGATCGCGCGGATCACTACCCCTCGGAGCTTTCCGGTGGTCAGCAGCAACGTGTGGCGATTGCTCGCGCTCTGGCGATGGATCCGGAGATCATGCTTTTCGACGAACCGACATCGGCGCTCGACCCCGAGCTGGTGGGCGAAGTTCTGCAGGTCATGAAGGATCTGGCAAAGTCAGGCATGACAATGGCTGTGGTTACGCACGAAATTGGCTTCGCCAGTGAGGTCGCTGACACGGTTGTCTTCATGGATGAGGGAGTTATCGTCGAGGCCGGTAGCCCCACTGACGTGATCGACAATCCGCAGGAAGAGCGTACAAAAGAGTTCTTCTCGAAGGTGCTCTAACGTGGTACGAGGCTCCTGCTCCAACACGATTCTGACCTGGGTGTGGGCCCAGCGAAATCGCTGGGCCCACACCCATATGTGCTACGCAGGGCAGTCAGCCAGTGCGTAGCACTGTCAGATCAGGTGAGGGTGACGAGATCAAGGTAAGAGTCGTCCCAGAGGTCCTCGTCCCCATCCGGGAGTAACAGAACACGATCGGGATTCAACGCGGTGACAGCGCCCGGGTCGTGTGTCACCAGAACGACCGCACCTTCATACGTATCGAGCGCATTCAAGACTTCTTCGCGAGACGCAGGGTCGAGGTTATTCGTCGGTTCGTCAAGAAGAAGGACATTCGCGCCAGAAACAACGAGTGTTGCCAGAGCGAGACGGGTCTTCTCCCCACCGGATAAGACGGACGTCGGCTTGTCTGCATCGTCACCCGAGAAGAGGAACTGACCAAGGACGTTGCGGACGTGAGTATCGTCGAGGTTCGGCGCAGCATTAACCATGTTCTGGAAAACAGTCTTGGAATTATCCAAGGTTTCATGTTCCTGCGCGTAGTAGCCAAGTTTCAACCCGTGCCCCGGAACAACCGTGCCACAATCAGGTTCACTGATGCCACCGAGGATTCGTAGCAAGGTGGTCTTACCGGCACCGTTTAAACCGAGGACAACAACCTTTGCTCCCTTATCGATTGCAAGATCAACACCGGTAAACACTTCCAACGATCCAAAGGACTTCGACAGGCCTTCGCCAGTCAGCGGAACTCGGCCACATGGAAGAGGCTCCGGAAAACGCAGACGCGCCACCTTTTCCTGAACTTCCTTGCTACCGGCCTGAGCAAAAAGCTCTTCAGCGCGTCGTAGCATCTGTTGAGCTGCCACTGCCTTTGTGGCCTTCGCACGCATTTTTTCGCCCTGGGCTTTCAGCTGTTCAGCCTTCTTCAAAGCGGTTGCGCGTTCCTTGCGACGACGGCGTTCGTCTTCTTCGCGTTGCTTCAGGTAGGCATCCCAGCCCAGGTGATAGATATCGACCTTGGCACGGTTCGCGTCCAAGTAGAAGACCTGATTGACACTCTCCCCCAGCAACTTCACGTCGTGGGAGATCATCATGACGCCACCGGGGAATGTCTTGATCCAGTCGCGCAACCACATGATCGAATCGTGATCCAAGTGGTTTGTGGGCTCGTCAAGGAGAAGCACGTCAGCTCCGGAGAACAGGACGCGTGCGAGTTCAACACGTCGGCGCTGACCACCAGATAGAGTGTCGAGGCGCTGTTCAAGGACACGATCTTCGAGGCCCAGTGAGTGGGCAATCTGTGCCGCTTCAGCGTTCGCGGCCCAGCCACCCTCGTTCGTGAATGCCTGATCGAGTCGCACGTAGCGCTCCATTGCTTTCACTTGGCGATTGCCCTCAGTCGTTGACATCTCGTGTTCAGCTTTACGGATCTTTGCGATGATCTGGTCGATTCCACGCACCGAGATAATGCGTTCGCGAGCCGTGAGGGACTGATCACCGATGTGAGTGTCCTGAGCGAGGTACCCAATCTTTCCGTTGTTCGTAATCGTGCCGGAGTACTCAGCGGCACCATGATCTGATTCGCCGGCAAGAAGACGCATAGTTGTCGTCTTTCCCGCACCATTGCGACCGACAAGGCCGATACGCATTCCCTTATCAATCCTGAAGGACGAGTTCTTCACAAGGTCTCTTGGCCCGATGTTAAGGGAGAAGTCTTGTACGTTGATCACCCGACAATTTTAGTGGTTGTGGGCAGGTACACCCTACTCAAATAGGGTGATACGCCCTACGGACAGGCACAATTGAAGACGTACATCTGAAACAGAGGTAGGAGTATTTCAATGACTTCGCCAGAAGAATCGGCACGCACGCCAAAGATCTTCGACATTATTGCCGTGATGTTCGTGGCTTTCCTTCTCATTTCGAATATTGCGGGCACCAAGGTCACGGCGCTTGAGGCGGGACCGATCCATCTTGTCTTCGACGGTGGAGCAATCCTTTTCCCGCTGACCTACGTTCTGGGCGATGTCTTGTCCGAGGTCTACGGTTTCCGTCGTGCTCGTCGCGTCATCGTCCTCGGATTCGTCGCATCAGTACTGGCCTCACTCACCTTCCTCCTTGTTCAGGTCGCACCGGTTGGCCCCGGCTACGTTAATCAGGCTGCGTTCGAAGCGGTCCTTGGATTCGTGCCTCGTATCGTGGCTGCCTCGATCATCAGCTACCTAGCAGGCCAGCTGGTCAACGCACTGGTCCTCGTGAAAATTCGCGAACGCTGGGGTGCTGATCACCTGTGGGCACGCCTCGTTGGTTCCACCGTCGTCGGCGAGCTTTTCGACACCGTCCTCTTCTGCACGATCGCCTTCATCGGTGTTATTCCAGGGGCCGAATTTGCGAATTACATCATCACCGGATACGTCTACAAGGTGGGCGTTGAAATCATCCTCCTGCCCATCACTTACCGTGTCATTGCCTTCGTCCGCAAGCGCGAAGGTCTAACATCGAACGAGGTTCTTGCCGCATGAGTGAACAATGGCTTGCTGCTCCCCCATCCAATGAACGCCCTCTGGGTGCTCAACCCGGTTCACCGGACCGTGGCTTCGATGTGGGATCGCGTCTGGAAAGTGGACGCTGTCTCGGCCGTACTGGAATCCTGCACACCGCCCACGGCGATATTCGCACCCCTGCCTTCATTCCCGTCGGGACGAAAGCGAACGTGAAAGCGCTCGTCCCCGAGATGGTCGCGGATTTGGGTGCCCAGGCGGTACTCGCGAACGCCTACCACCTGTATTTACAGCCCGGCTCTGACCTCGTTGACGAGGCCGGCGGACTCGGCGAATTCATGAACTGGCCGGGACCCACCTACACGGACTCCGGCGGTTTCCAGGTTCTTTCGCTGGGTGCTGGTTTCAAAAAGGTGCTCTCCCAAGAGTTTTCCGGTGCAGCCGACCCGAACGACCCGAAGCTCCACATGCAGGCCGTGAAAGCATCCACTGCAGTCGTGGACGATGACGGTGTCGTGTTCAGCTCGCACATCGACGGTACGAAGCACCGCTTCACCGCTGAAGTATCGATGAACATTCAGCATCAGTTGGGCTCAGACATCATGTTTGCTTTCGATGAGCTGACCAGCCTGCTCCACCCGCGTTCCTACCAGGAAATGTCGCTGGAGCGCACGCACGAGTGGGCGAGGCGCTGTCTGCGCGAACACGCACGCCTGACCGAAGTGCGTGCAGACAAGCCGTACCAGCAGCTCTGGGGCGTCATTCAGGGCGCTCAGTACGAGGATCTGCGCCGGCTCGCAGCCCGCACGATGAACGATATGGATGAAGACGGCACGCGTTTCGATGGTTTCGGAATCGGTGGTGCCCTAGAGAAGGAAAACCTCGGCACGATTGTGTCGTGGGTCAGCGAAGAACTCGACGAGGATCGTCCGCGTCACCTGCTGGGTATATCCGAACCTGACGATTTCTTCCGAGGTGTTGAGGCGGGCGCCGATACGTTTGACTGCGTGAATCCATCGCGCGTTGCCCGTAACGCTGCCATTTACTCCCCCAATGGGCGTTTCAACATTACGAACGCTCGGTTCAAGAGGGACTTCAACCCGATGGTCGAAGGTTGTGGTTGCTACACGTGCACGCACTACAGTGCTGCCTACGTTCATCACCTGTTCAAGGCACACGAAATCCTTGCCTCTACCCTGGCCACGATCCACAACGAGTGGTTCACCGTTCGACTGGTTGATGCGATTCGTGATTCCATCGACAACGGTAATTTTGAAGCCTTCCGCGCAGATATGTTGGGCAAATACGCAGGGGGATCAACCAGGGCGCGGCACTCATGAGTTTCAACGAACAAGCACGGTTGGATTCCGGTTGTCTCAGGTTCCGTGGTGGACGTCGAGCGCCGGTATCGGTGGCGGATCCATTGGTTTGGAGGTCGCAGTCTTCCTGATCTCACAGTTCACCGGCATTGATCTGACCTCGTTGTTGGGAAGTTCAGATCTGACGGGTCGAGCAGCGCAGACAACCATCTATCTGGCAAGAGCAGTACTAGGGTCATTCCAACGCTGACACGTGGACTCACGGTTTGTCCGAGCAATGTCAAAAGTGGTTGACGCGTGGGCTCGAAAACGATTCAATCGCCACGTGCAACACACGGGGAGCAAAGACCGTATGATCCCCTTCCTTATTGCACCAAAGCCGGTACTCACACGTGAGTGCCGACTTCATGCTTCCTCAACTAGACGTTCCTCGTGAAGAACTCTTCAAGGGAGCTCCCTTCGGAGCGTATCGTTGCTGGGCTTTCGGCGCCGACAATCCGACCGCGGTCAAGAAGCACGATCTGATCTGCGCCATCGATCAGTTCAAGGCGATGCGTTACTTCGATGATCGTCATATCCAAGTTGTCAAGGTTGTGACGAATCTGGGCTTCCAACTCAGAGTTCAGCTGTGCGGTTGCTTCATCGAGGATCAGAATCTTCGGGTTCATCACCAGTGCACGTGCAAGACTCAGACGCTGAACTTGGCCACCGGACAGAGCGCTACCTCCCTGGGCGACACGCGTACAAAGCCCCTGTGGCATCGCTCGTACTTCATCAGCAACGCATGCGAGTTCAAGAGCACGCCAAACCTGTTCATCACTGGCGTTCGGCGCACCTAAAGTGACATTGTCGCGAATAGTCGTGTTGAGCAATTGGTTCTTCTGCGAAACAGCGACCGCGCTGTGTCTCAAACTATCCAGAGTGAACGTTGAAATATCGACGCCGTCGATCAGAACGCGCCCCGAATCGGGGTTGTCGTAGCGTAACACCATTGTCATTGCCGTTGATTTTCCAGACCCTGATGGTCCAGCCAGTACAACATGTCCGCCGCCTTTGACCGAAATAGTGACATCTTTCAGGGCAGGGTCGCTCGCTGACGGGTATGTGTAAGTAACATTCTCGAAAGTTAGCGTCGGAGCGTGGTCAAGGGTGAGTTCGTCATCGCCGTCATCCACATTTGCGGGCGCGTGGCACATTTCCCAGAGGCGGCGCGCAGCAGAAAGTGAATGGTCCAGATATCCGGTCGCATTTTCAACGCCACGTGGCCCTTCAAAAAGGCGTAGCGTTCCAGCAGTCGCCATCGCGACGATGACGGGAGAATAGCCGGCATTCATTGCTGACCAGGCGATTGCGAGAGCACTGACAAGTGTGAGTGCAGCATTCAACGCGCGACGCAACGCATTACCGCGTTTGGCAACGCTCGCAGACGATGAGATCCGAGAACCGATAACGTCCATCTCTTCAAGGCGTTCATTCACATGCCCATAGCCCAGTACCTCTTCAGCGCCAAAGACAGAGTCCGTGACATGCTGAGCCAGGTGCCGGCGAAGTTCAAGTGTTTGTTTGGTTGCCTCGAGTGAGCGCCTCGCCCCTAGGAACGGGACAACCGCAAGAGCAATCAGGATGCACAGTGCCGGAACAGCGACGATCTGCCATCCCCACACAATGCCAGCACCGATAAGAAATGCGGGTGGAACGATAACGGCTGAAACGAGTGGCGCGAACGTGTGAGCATACACGACTTCAATCCGGTCAACGTCGCGCGTCAGTGACGCTAGGACATCGCCACTCTTCGAACGCAACACAATCCCGGGGGCCTTTGGCCACAGTTGCGAAAACACCATCGTGCGCAGTAGTTCCAGCGCCTTGAAAGCGACGTAATGACCGGTGAATTGCTCGCAGTAGTAGGCGCTAGCTTTAATCAGAGCAACAACGACTAGCCAGAACAGGATCGTGGCACATTTTCCATTTCCCGTGACCACTGCGACGACTCCTGCTGCCCCCAGGGCAAAGAGCACAATATCCATCGACAAATTGACGAGGCGGAAAAGGGTGCTGACATAGAGGGGCTTGTGGACGTCTCGCGTATGCGAAGTCAGCCATTTCATCAGCTGAAGAACGCTCGGCTGTGATTCCATCAGAGAACCTCCTGGCCAATTGTTTGTTCGTTTGCGTTCACGCGGTGCAGTTCCCCTTGGTGCATCTCATACACTAAGTCAGCAAGTGCAAGCAGAGCCTTACGGTGTGTCACCAGCACAATCGTCCACTCGCGTCCAAGTTCAGAAATCGCTCGAATAATCTTCTTCTCGGATTCAATATCAACCTGAGACGTGGGCTCATCGAGAAGCAGAATCGTGCGCCCGGATAAAAGAGCCCGAGCAATCGAGATTCGTTGCGCTTGCCCACCGGAGATCAGCCCGCCCTGCTCTCCAATCTGGGTATGAAGGCCTTCGGGCATCCGCTCAATCTCATCAGCGACCTGCGCTTGTTTCAAGGCCTGCCACATCTCTTCTTCGCTGGCATCGGAGCGTGCAAGACGTAAGTTGTCAGCGATCGAACCGGTGAAAAGCCAGGTTGATTGCGCAACCGAGGCGCTTAAAGCGTGTGCCTGATCGATTGACAGAGATGTCAAAGAGTTGCCCGAAACAGCAACGGAGCCGGACTGCGGTCTCACGTCACCGCGTAGCAGGCGAAGAAGAGTAGTCTTGCCCTCTCCCGAACGACCGATGATTGCCACGCGATGACCAGCTGGGACTTTCAAAGTGACCTCGTGCAACACTTCACCGCGACCATAGTCGTAGGAAACACCATCAACACTGATCGATCCGTCGTTTGCGATCGAAGCGTGGCTTAGGGCATGGGAGGCGCGGTCATGGATCGCTGTGTAACGCCCGATTGCTTTCTGCGATGCAATACCGCCCATTCCGATGTAGAAGAAGCCGGCGACCTGCACCAACGGTTCGACGAGCAGTACGGTCAGAAGCATCGTTGCGATCGCTTGTCCTAGGTCGACAGCACCCGCATTAAATCGTGTGATTGTGAGTGCAGCCGTGGCACAGATCAGGATCAGCGAAAACAACCCGTCTAGAACAATGATGACGATCTGGTTTCCTGCCAGCAATTTCATGATTGCGCTTCGGTTTTTCTCACCTTGAACGCGCAGATCCTCTTCAATTCGTGGCCCAGCCCCGAACAGACGAATAGTGATGAGATTTCGGATCGCATCAAGATAACGGCCAGCCAGTTGGCCTCGTTGTTTTCGCGAATCCGATGAACGCTTACGGAAAAGCTTCTGGAAGCCACCAAGCAGCAAAGGAATCAGCGGGCAAAGCACCATGATTCCCAACCCCAGAACCCAGTCAAAAGCAACGGCGACAAATCCGAGAGTGAGGAACGGTGCCACAATCGTCGCGATTGTCGGGCCCAAGTAGACCTGGCGGAATTCAGTGACACGTTCCGTATTGTCGGTTGCCAGCTGAACAACATGCGCTTGATCAGATGCTTCTTCACTGGTTGAGCTGAACACACGCATCAGAAGATCGCGACGAATACGTTTTTCTTCTCCGCGGGCAGCCTTGTCACCGTATGCGATTTCAACTCCGGCGAAGGTCGCAACGAAAAGGCAGGCGATGATCGGGATAAGAAGCGAAATCGTACGACCGCCAATCGCGTAGTTCCCAATTTGGATTCCAAGCCACACAAGGACGACTCCGAACGCAATCAGATATCCCAATCGCAAAGCGGCGACAATAATCGAATCACGGCGTCCACGGTCGGTGATGACCGAGTTTTTTATCTGTTTCATTTCATCAATCCGATATGAGGCTCAGGAAATAACGACTGAACGGCTGTTATTCTTCGACGACGACCATGACCGAGTGCGGGGCAAGAGCAACGTGCCCCGTGCACCTGTTACCACTGACTACATCGGATCCATGAACGTTGGAGAGTTCTGCCATCGTGCTACCGTGATTCACAATGAACGTCATGTGAGCGCGTTGGACAACTTCGATACCGCGTGGGAATTCTAGGTTCGTTGGCCGGACACGCGCATGAGCGCTAATGAGTCTGAGCAGTGTTGCTCGGGTGAATGCATCAAGATCAGCGCCGACAAGCCACACGTTTCCGCCTGTTTCCCCGTGTGCGTTTGCGACGGCACGTTTGGTGATGATCGGGCGACCATCAAGCTCACTGAGTGGATCATCAACGCTCGCTAACGTGGTGGTCGAGTCGCCCGGGGTGAAGATACGTGCCCAGTTTGCTGCGCGCAATGCTGGCCGAGGCTCATTCATTAGTTGACGTGTTCGTTCAAGGCTCGGATCAGTCGCGGTAAGTTTCAGGGG
Source organism: Pauljensenia sp. UMB9872 (assembly GCF_030212665.1). Classification (NCBI taxonomy): domain Bacteria; kingdom Bacillati; phylum Actinomycetota; class Actinomycetes; order Actinomycetales; family Actinomycetaceae; genus Pauljensenia; species Pauljensenia sp. UMB9872. Next base: position 98,249 of record NZ_JASOER010000003.1, read on the forward strand.
CGCAGTCGAAGTCTTCAGATGAGTTCCGGCATCCTTGAGTGATGGCTGAGTGAGGCGACCGACAAGGTGCCACGTTGCATCATTGGCCTCGTCGAGCCTTTGAAGGTGAGACTCCCCCTCGAACTGAACTCCGGCGATCTTCGCGAAAGTGGAGTCTAAAGGTTGCGTGGTCGAAGGAGCAATAAGGAGGACCTGTTTGCCACTTTCTGCTAGGTGCTCGATCGTGCTGTAAGGCAAGTTATTCGCCTGATTCGCGTCGATGATGATAAGAGATTCGAAGATCGCCTGGTCGATATCTGTGAGCTGGCGAACACCGTACCCTTGCTCCCGTGCGCTTCTTAGCCACGTAGAAAAATTCGTGAAGGCTGGGCGCCTGTCGTATGAGTGAGCGCCAACCAAAATCGCGATTTGAGTTGTGGGCGGGACCTCATCGACAGCAGACAGGTAGTCAACCAGGTGTGACAGGGGTTCTTCCTCGGTGTCGATGCTGGAACGAACATCTGAAGAAGTCGCTCCCGATGCGAACATCTGAACAATGTCACATGTGCGGGCGACTAACGTGTCATTGGCTCCCATTCATCGCCTCCCCTGTTGATTCACACAGTCAAGCTTTGATCGACTTAACTATATTGACCGATCACGATATTTTCTTAGGTCATCCTACGTGGTTGCGAATAACAAGGGTGCCTTGAACCACTCCATGACCGTCCTATCCAACTGTGTGTTCGGCCCCGGTGTAAACACGAGTGTGCCCCTCGTGCGCGAACAGTTTTCGCACGAAGGGCACACCCAGCCTCATCTGATCTTCGGGATTGCCAGACATACTAGGCAGTCACTGAATGGTGCTCCGCTTGCGTAGCCTGAGTGCCACCCCTCCGGCAAGAAGCAGAAGCGAACCTGTCATGATTCCCCGCAATCCCTTGATCGGCGTGTCCTCAACCGTGCCGGCGTCGAGAGTCCACCACTGATCACGCTCAGACGTTGAAACCAATTGCGCGGAGCTGCTCACGACCATCCGGAGTAATACGATCCGGCCCCCATGGTGGCATCCACACCCAAGAAATTGTCACTTCAGGCGTCAACGCGGAAAGAACGGACTGTGCCTGACGCTCGATGACATCCGTCAGCGGGCAGGCAGCAGAGGTCAGTGTCATATCGAGAACAACTGTGTCGTTCTCAGCAATGTTCACGCCGTAGACCAGTCCAAGGTCAACGATGTTAATGCCAAGTTCAGGATCGATGACGTCTTTGAGTGCTTCGAGGACATCTTCGCCCTTCAAAGAACCGTTTTCAACGATGTCTGTGCCGTCAATCTGGCGAACGTTCTCAGGCTGTTCTTGTGCCGGTGGCGCACCGAAACGCTGCTCCACAGGCTCCGGAGCTGCCATGGGGTTACTCATTTATTACCTCCTGCGATGTCGGTTCCGAGCTGTGCAAGCGCGTCACGCAAGGCGTACCAGCCGAGCAGTGCACACTTCACGCGATTGGCAAACTGAGAGGTGGATTCAAGAGCCGCTGCATCACCCAGAGCATCGAGGACTTCGTCGGGCACTCCCCTGTTCCTCGAATGCATCATCGATTCCATGGACGCATATGCTACGCGCGCTTCCTCAATCGAGTGGTTCGCGACCAAGTCGTTCAGCATGGATAGAGATGCTTGAGAAATCGAGCAGCCATCGCCATCCCACACAAGCTTTTCAATCGAGCCGTCGTTAGCGAGAGTAACGCCAAGGGTTACTTCGTCGCCACACGTCGGGTTTACTTGGTGCGACGAGGCCGCGATCTCTTCCACATCGCCTCGGCCGTGTTTGGCGCGGGCATGATCCAAGATGACCTGCTGATAGAGCTGATCCAAGCTTGACATCAGAATCCTCCGAAAAACTCTCTCACGCGTCCAAGGGATGCGACCAGACGATCGATTTCTTCTTCATTCGTCGACACTGCAACGGATGCTCGTGCGGACGATCGAACAGAGAAGAACGTATGAAGTGGGATCGCGCAATGATGACCGACACGAATCGCGACATCATCAGCATCCAAAATCTGACCGACATCATGCGGATGGACACCATCGACTGCGAACGCCACGACGCCCACACGATCCACATCGGTTGTTGGGCCAAGGACTTTCACACCGTCGAGTGAGGCAACCCCATCAAGCAGACGCTGTGTTAGAGCTTTCTCATGGGCGTGTACGCGATCCATACCAATAGCGCTCAGGTATTCAAGCGCAGCCGTCCAACCTGCGATTTGAGCTACGGGCTGAGATCCCGCTTCAAACCGTTCGGGAGCGGGCATGTACGTCGATTCCTCCATCGTCACGTATTCGATCATTGATCCGCCGGTTAAAACCGGAGGCATCATGTCGAGGAGTTCCCGTCTGCCCCACAACGCACCGACGCCGGTAGGGCCAAGCATCTTGTGTGACGACATGACCGCAAAATCCACGTCCATGGCACGAACATCAATCGCCATATGCGCGCTCGACTGACAGGTATCAGCCAAAACAAGAGCTCCAACACTGCGCGCCTTTGCGACAATCGCATCGACGGGAGAGATCGCGCCCGTCACATTCGACACGTGAGTGAAAGCAACCAGCTTAGTGTTGGGCGTAATGACGTCAAGTGTCTCAAGGTCAATGCGACCGTCGGGCGTCAGATCCAACCATTTGAGTTCCCCGCCGGTTCGTGCGCACAATTCCTGCCACGGAACGAGGTTCGCATGGTGTTCTGCGCGAGTGATGACGATCGCGTCTCCTGGCCCAATTCTCAGTGGAGTCGAAGCCGTGCCACCACGGCCGGCAGACGCATGACCGATAGACAGAGCAACAAGGTTGATGGCTTCGGTCGCGTTCTTGGTCCACACGATCTCATCGCTGCTCCCACCGATAAACGAGGCGAGCGCGTCGCGCCCGTCTTCGAATACTCTGGTCGCTTCGTCCCCCAAAATATGGGTTCCGCGGTGAACAGCAGCATTCGAACGACGGTAGAAATTCGCTTCCGCATCAATGACACTGGCAGGCTTTTGAGACGTTGCAGAGGCATCAAGGTACGTGATCGGCTTCCCTCCGCGCCCCAGTCGAGCGAGAATCGGGAAGTCCGAACGGATAGCTTCGAGCTCTACAGCGCTAAAGTCTGCTCCGAGAAGCGAATTCATGGTGATCAGAGACCCAGGTACTTGTCGTAGCCTTCTTCTTCAAGCTGGTCAGCAAGCTCGGGGCCACCTTCGGCGGCAACGTGGCCGTTCACAAACACGTGAACATGGCTCGGCTTGATGTAGCGAAGAATGCGCGTGTAGTGAGTGATCAGCATGACGCCACAGCCGGTGGTGTCATGGACACGGTTCACACCCTCAGACACGATGCGCAGAGCATCGACATCCAGACCGGAGTCGGTTTCATCCAGTACTGCGAAGGTCGGCTGCAGGAGTTCCATCTGGAGGATCTCAAGACGCTTCTTCTCACCACCGGAGAAGCCGACGTTGACGTCACGCTCAGCGAAGTCTTCGTCCATACGCAGGTGCTCCATAGAGGACTTCACGTCCTTGACCCACTGACGGATCTGCGGCGCTTCACCGTTGATGGCGGTCTTAGCGGTACGCAGGAAGTTGGAAACGGAAACGCCCGCAACCTCAACCGGGTACTGCATGGCCAGGAACAGACCGGCCTTGGCGCGCTCGTCAACGCTCATCTCAGTAATGAGCTTGTCGTCGAGCCATGCTTCGCCTTGGGTGATGGTGTATTCGGGGTGGCCGGCGAGTGCATAGGCAAGAGTGGATTTGCCCGAACCGTTCGGACCCATAATGGCGTGGATTTCACCGGACTTGATGGTCAGGTTCACGCCCTTCAAGATCTCCTTGGGGCCGTCAGCGGTTTCAACCGTGACATGCAGATCTTTGATCGTCAAAGTCGACATTGTTTCTCCTTGTCGGCGCGAGGCCGCAATAGTGATGCGCCACATGGCGCGCAGGGTCAGTTCGTTCGGGACTTGGCGAGTTCGGCCTCGACGGCCTCCATGAGGTGGTCAACCACCTCGGGCACACCAATCTGATTAATGAGCTCGGCGAAGAAACCACGGACAACAAGACGACGCGCCTCGTGTTCGCTGATTCCTCGGCTCATCAGGTAGAAGAGCTGTTCGTCATCGAAACGGCCTGTTGCGGATGCGTGTCCAGCTCCGCGGATTTCACCGTTTTCAATTTCGAGGTTCGGAACAGAGTCGGCCTTGGCGCCTTCGGTGAGGACCAGGTTGCGGTTCAGTTCGTAGGTGTCGGTGTCGTCGGCTGCTTCCTGGATCAGACAGTCGCCGATCCACACCGAGTGCGCGTCGTTGCCCTGTAGAGCGCCCTTATAGGTGACTCGCGAGTAGCAGTTCGGCTGGGAGTGGTCAACGAACACGCGGTGCTCGAGGTGCTGACCGCCGTCAACGAAGTACAGGCCCAACATGTTGAGTTCACCACCGGGGCCTCGGAAATCAGTATCGGAAGAGATACGGACCAGGTCGCCACCGAAAGTAACGACGATGTGCGTCAGGGAAGCATCCTTGCCCAGTGCCAGTCGGTGGTTTGAGGCGTGCAGTGTGGTGTCATCCCATTCTTGGATTGAAACGAAGGTGACCTTCGAGCCATCGCCTGCATTCACTTCGATGGTCTGATTGACTGCTGCATCTTCAGAGCCACGGTGGTCCAGGATGATCGTCGCTTCGGCGAGTTCGCCGACCTCAACGAAGATGTGCTGGGCGCGAGTGCCTTCAACAGCGTCAACGTTCAGACGAATCGGTTCGCTGACCTGCATCTGGGCAGGAACAGAAACAATTGTCGACTCAGCACACTGGTTCCATGCGACAACCGCTGTGCGATCACCGGGAGCAAGGACAGTACCCAAGCGAGAATCGGAGCGATCAACCTGTTCAACTGTCACGCCTTCAGGAGCCTCAACGGTGACTAGGGCATCGCCCTGGTCATAGTTTTCAACCTCGAAAAGACGTTCGATGCGACGCATCGGGGTGAAACGCCAGTCTTCTTCGCGACCATGCGGGGTCGGGATTGCGTCGAGATCGAAGGAAACCGGGCGGTCTGCGCGGGAGGCGTGGCCACCCTTTTCGACGCTGCCGTGAGAGTGCGCTTTATTCATCACTTCTTGTGTCGTCATATCAGCCGACGGATCCTTCCATCTGCAGTTCGATCAGGCGGTTGAGTTCGAGCGCGTACTCCATCGGGAGTTCCTTCGCGATCGGCTCAACGAAGCCACGAACGATCATTGCCATTGCTTCGTTCTCATCAAGGCCACGGCTCATCAGGTAGAAGAGCTGGTCTGCCGACACCTTCGAAACGGTTGCTTCGTGACCCATTTCGACGTCATCGGTTCGGACGTCAACATAGGGGTAGGTGTCGGTACGTGAAACCTTGTCGACAAGAAGCGCGTCGCAAAGGACGTTGGACTTCGAGTGCCGTGCGCGGGCGTTGATCTGAACCAGACCGCGGTACGAAGTACGGCCACCGCCACGAGACACGGACTTCGACACGATCGAAGAAGAGGTGTGCGGTGCCATGTGGACCATCTTGGCACCAGTATCCTGGTGCTGACCGGGGCCTGCGAAACCGATAGACAATGTCTCTCCACGGGCATGCTCGCCCATGAGGAAGCAGGCGGGGTACTTCATGGTGATCGCGGCACCCATGTTGCCATCGACCCATTCCATAGTTCCGCCTTCTTCGACAATGGCACGCTGGGTCACGAGGTTCAGAACGTTGGTCGACCAGTTCTGGATCGTCGTGTAGCGAACGCGCGCACCCTTCTTGACGAAGATCTCGATAACACCTGAGTGCAGTGAGTTCTCGTCGTAAATCGGCGCGGTGCATCCTTCGACGTAGTGAACGTAGGAGCCCTCATCGGCGATGATCAGCGTACGTTCGAACTGGCCAAGAGCCTCAGTGTTAATGCGGAAGTAGGCCTGAAGCGGGATGTCGACGTGGACGCCTGGTGGCACGTAGACGAAGGAACCACCCGACCAAGCGGCGGTGTTCAGTGCGGAGAACTTATTGTCTCCGGAGGGAACAGCTTTGCCGAAGTACTCCTGGAAGATTTCCGGATACTCACGGAGACCCGTGTCGGTATCGAGGAAGATGACACCCTGGCGTTCAAGATCTTCCTGAATCTGCTGGTAGACAACCTCAGACTCGTACTGGGCAGCGACGCCGGAGACCAGGCGATTCTTTTCAGCCTCCGGAATACCCAGACGATCGTAGGTGTGACGAATTTCCTCAGGAAGGTCTTCCCACGAATTCACCTGACGGTCGGTGGGGCTGACGTAGTACTTGAACGTATCGAAGTCGATATCCGAAAGATCCGGGCCCCATGTAGGCATCGGCTTGCGATCGAAGATTTCAAGTGCCTTCAGACGACGTTCACGCATCCACTCCGGCTCATTCTTATGATCCGAGATCGAACGAACAACGTCCGCATTAATGCCGTATTCAGCATTCTTTGAGTACTCGTCGCTATCGCGCCATCCGTACTCATACGCGCCAATTGAGTCGATGATTTCATCATCACTCATTTGACGGTCATCGAGGTCAGTGACCTGCGGTGACTGGGTCATAGTGGTCTCAACCTTCCATTCTTAATTTCAAGCACGCTCTACTTACGCAGAGTTGCTCGTGAAGCCGAACGAAGCACGGGTGCGCCCACGGGAATGTGAGTCGTACAGACGTGACCACCGCCGGCAAGAGTTGCAAGCCTCTGAATGTGAACATCAAGAAGTCGACTAAACGCTTGGGTTTCTGCCTCGCAGAGCTGCGGGTAGTCACCGGCAACTTCCTGAATAGGACAGTGCCCTTGGCATAGCTGAATAGCGAAATGGCCATTACCGATGTCTCGAACCGTCGCCGCATAACCGTCTTGAGTCAGCGCATCGGCAAGAGCCTGAGCACGGACCTTCGGGTCTGAACCAGCTTCGCGAACGATAGGCGCATAGCGACGCTCAATTTCACGCGAACGAGAGGCCGCGAAAGAATCAATCGCTTCCCCACCACCAACTTGTCCAAGGTATCCGAGAGCTTTGACAGCTAGCTCGGAATATCCGTCAGGCAACTTCGTGTGCGCGTTCGGTGTTGCGACATAGTGACGAGCCGGGCGTCCACGACCACGCTTTTTCAACTGCGCCGGTTCCATCTCCATGATTTCTTTCGAATCCAACAAGATGGTGATATGCCTGCGCACGGCTGCGGTAGTCAGCTTAAGAATTCGAGCGATGACGGTTGCAGTCACGGGCCCCTTTTCGACGATCAAATCGAGAACCTGCTCGCGAGTTCGCGCATCGAGCTGTTCGCCCACAAGGCCTCCGATCATCTGTTCACGTGGGAATCTATGTCAGAGTCTACGTCCTTTTACGCACAATATGCTTATCGAAATTCAGACGTGTCAAAAACGCCACACGTTTCCTTAGCGCATCCAGGGTGAATCCGCAGGTCTCAGGCCCTTCCAACCACGTGCTCGCGCATTCCAGGTTGCGAGAATTCCAGTTACTGCAGACGGGTTGTGCAACTTGCCAGAAAATATCATGTCCACAGCGTCATCAAGCTTCACCCAGGAACTCACCATGAGTGCCTCTTCGTCCAGACGTTCGAACTCCTGATCAAGCTCGACCAGATCACGCGCGAGGAAGATACGAAGCGATTCAACAGATCCTCCCGGCGACGTGAAGTAGTCGACCAGAACATCCCATTGATTTGCTTGAAGATCAACTTCTTCAGCCAGTTCTCGCTGGGCTGCAAGAACATAGTCTTCCCCTTCGATATCGAGCAATCCCGCGGGAATTTCCCATAGGTTTGCTCGCACCGGATGACGATACTGACGTTCAAGAAGTACCTCTTCGTTGCCAGCTTCGCCCCGCAGCGCCACGACAGCGACCGCACCTGGGTGCGTGGTGTACTGGCGAAGAACAGGTTCAGCGTCTTCAATCAGACGAACTTCGTCCTCTTCAAGCCCGATGACCCGCCCATCCCAGAGATGACGGTGTTCAATGACCTCGAATTGAGCTGGAGTATCGCCTTCGGCCTTCGCCTGAGAGGCCGCAACCTCACGCAAAGTCATTTCGCTGATTCCTCAACGGCATGAGTGCCTTGATACGACGAGTAGCGTCCCTTGTGGCGTTCCAGGGCAGCGTGGACGAGGCCCACGAACAGCGGATGCGGGTTCGTCGGACGCGACTTGAACTCCGGGTGAGCTTGGGTCGACACGTAGTACGGGTGCAAGGAACGATCAAGCTCAACGAACTCAACCAGATCACCCGAGGGTGAAGTACCGGAAATATGCAGACCCGCCGCTTCAAGGCGATCGCGATAGGCGTTGTTGACCTCGTAGCGATGACGGTGACGTTCAGTCACCTCGGTCGTTCCGTACGCCTGAGCAACAATCGAACCTTCGGCGAGTTTTGCAGGGTAAGAGCCAAGGCGCATCGTGCCACCAAGATCACCTTCGCCGGAAACGATGTCCATCTGGTCAGCCATCGTGGCAACAACCGGATCGGAAGTCTCGGGATCCATCTCCGTCGAAGAAGCGCCAGCCAGACCCAGCATGTTACGCGATGCTTCAATCACCATGCACTGCAAGCCAAGGCAAAGGCCCAGAGTAGGAACGCCGTGTTCACGTGCCCAGCGCAGGGCACCAAGCTTGCCTTCGATGCCTCGTACACCGAAACCACCGGGGATACAGATCGCATCTACACCGGCAAGTTCACGACTGGCACCTTCGGGCGTCTCACAACCGTCGGACGCAACCCAGCGGATATCAACGCGAGCATTGTTTGCAAAGCCACCGTGCTTGATGGCTTCCTGAACCGACAGGTACGCATCGTGCAGATCAATGTACTTGCCAACCAGAGCAACCTCAACGCGGTACTTCGGGGAATGAAGCCGCTCGAGCAAACCATTCCACTCCGTCCAATCAACATCGCGGAACTGCAATCCAAGACGTTGAACCAAGTAGGCATCGAGTCCCTCACGGTGAAGCGTCGGTGGAACCTCGTAAATCGACGACACATCCTTGCACTCGATGACGGCATCGCGGTCGACGTCGCACATCAGTGCAACCTTGCCTTTAATTCCCTCAGGAAGCGGACGATCCGTGCGCAGCACAAGAGCATCGGGAGCAATACCAATCGAACGAAGAGCAGCAACAGAGTGCTGCGTCGGCTTCGTCTTCAGTTCGCCGGCAGCCGGCAGGAACGGAATCAGCGAAACGTGAACAAAGGCAACGTTCTCGCGACCAAGATCGGCGCGCACTTGACGTGCGGCTTCGAGAAACGGCTGAGACTCAATATCACCGACGGTGCCACCAATTTCCGTGATAATCACGTCAGGAGTGTTGCCCTCGGCGTCGGGATGAGCCTGGGAACGCATCACGCGCTTAATTTCATCAGTAATATGCGGGATAACCTGGACGGTATCACCAAGGTATTCACCACGACGCTCCTTCGCGATCACCGTCGAGTAGACCTGACCGGTTGTCGCGTTTGCGTCACCCGAAAGAGCAACATCAAGGAAACGCTCGTAGTGACCAATATCGAGGTCGGTCTCAGCACCATCTTCCGTCACGAAAACTTCACCGTGCTGGAAGGGATTCATTGTGCCCGGATCGACGTTAATGTACGGATCAAGCTTCTGCATAACAACAGAAAGACCACGAGAGCGAAGAAGACGACCAAGACTTGAAGCGGTCAAGCCTTTACCCAGTGAACTGACGACACCGCCAGTAACAAAAATCTGCTTGGTCACCATTTGATCTGCGCCCATAGCGCGCGTTGAAGACATCACCATGGGACTCCAGCATAACAAAACGGTGCGTATCGCCTCGACTCAAAAGGTCAAGATGATACGCACCGCACAGTTGGAAACATCACGTGGCAGAAGCGCTAGTGGCTCGCTGTCACGAACGTTGAGGCGAAGCGATAGCTCCTATCACGGAAGCTCGGGTATAACCGCAGTGGCGCCATTTTGAACGCCGTATGCGCGAGCAGTTGCAGACGCATCCTTCAGGGAGATGACGGCTGAGATTGCCGACAACGTCGTACCAGGCGAATCGATTGACGTAACCTGGGCACCCTGAGTGCGCAGAACCTGTCCCATGGACGAATCCGTCGAAGCATCGGCGACGATAACCGCAGACTTCGGAACAGAAGTGACCGCCTGAGCAAGACCCATCCACGCCTGAGGAGCACGTTCCACAACGCCAGACTGGGAAGCATCTGCAGAGTTCTGAGCTAAAGCAGTTGTCGAAGCACGCGGGCCGACGACAACGATGGCTTCCGTTGCTCCGGCCGGATCCGTGGTGATCGACATGATCGGAGTGGAATCGTCAGTCAAAATCTCCTTCACGAGGTCCGTTTCAGAACCCGTAGTCGTCAAGACTGCAACGATGCCGAAGCTGATGATTGCTTCGCCCGATGCAGATGAGGGCAGATTAGACATATGGCTCGAAAGCGGGCTTGAAAGGGTCTCACGGTACTGAGACATTCCAGCGTTATCGAAGTTGTCCGTCAGCGAGACATGGCCGATTACCTCGGCGCCAGCGGCGGACAGCTGATCGCTGACCGTAGTAATGTCTTCAGCCGTAGCTCCGGGCAGACCAATTGTTGTTACTTTCATGCCGGACAGAGTGCCGTCAAGCTTGTTCGATGCAATCGCATCAAGACCTGCTGCTTCAGCGCTTGCCAAAGCTTGAGCCTGAGCAAGAGCCTGGGCATCGGCAACGGAAGATGTTGCATTCTTATCTGCAAGAGCCCCAGAGATTCGGGACTGCAACGGACCAGAACCGAGGATGACACCGATCGAAAGCGCCACGAACACTGCAATCAGCGATACCAGGTGGTAACGGAAATTCATCATTTTGTATCTCCTCAGTTGAGGTTCGTCAAAGAGTCAGGGGACATTGGGGTGGACGGGCTCGCAAGCGAAATAATCGATGAGAACAAATCGTTGCCCCACGGCGTCGCCCAGAGAGCAACACCGATTCCACCAATCATCACCAACGCCAGTAGCACGATCCAGAAACCTGAGAGTCGTGGGCGGTGGGTGGCGGCAACTGCTCGAGCCTGAACGAGTTCATCCCCGGCAACGAGTCGAGTAAAGAATGACGGCGACATCGCGGAGCGACCACGGTCAACGAAATCGTCAAGATCGTGGTGGCCACCGACGAGAACGATCGACGAGGCACCCGAATGCTTAGCTACCAGCAGGGCAACGTCTTCGGACGAACCCGACATTTCGACGACGTCGGCGTGCAGCCCCATGCGGTTGAGTCGTTCGCTTCCTTGAGCGATACCGTCGTGACCGCGTCGAAGAATCCTACGGCCTGCTCCACGAAGAACCTTATCGCCGATCTGATCCATGTCACCGACAACGATCTGAGGTTTAAACCCGGCAGAACGCGCCAGATCACTACCTCCGTCAACGCCGATGATGATCGGAGAAGCATCGCCGATCCAACGCTTCAGGTTCTTCAGCTGTTGTTTGGTCTGGGAGTCGTCAAGGACGACGACAACGGGCTTTCCTTCGAGGTCCTTCTTAAAGGTCGGAACACCAACACCTCGTAGGACGTCTCCATCACGATCAAGGAATTCTTCGATCGAGGCTGCGAACGAACCGATCTGCGTTGAAATGAGCTGTCGGCTTTCAACTTCGTCGTTTTCCAAATCGCGCAGGGAAAGCAGACGACCTGTCGATACGACTTCATCGTCGCGAAGAACACGACCACCGTCGATTGTGATGGTGTCACCTTCATGCAGGGACATCACGTCGGGGCCAAGATCATCGATGATGATGATTCCTGCTTCGAGAAGCACACGAGGCCCGCGCACCTGTTGGCGACCTGATGAAGAAGGCGCGGCATTAAGGACGGCCTTCGGTTTGCGCGACACGAGAGCGTGCGCGCTTTGACGATCAAGGTCAACCTGATCGATTACTGCAATGTCACCGGGTTCCATGCGAGCAGTAATGTTTCGAACACGACTGTCAACGCGTGCGATACCCGTGATTTGTGTCGCGCCTGAAGCGGACTGGATTTTTTCGCTACTCATCCCTGTGATTGTGGCACGGCTGAAGTCAGGACTTCGATAGCGTGCCGGCGCGCCGCCGGAGAGTGAGCATCTCCACCCATCATCCGCGTTAATTCAGCCTCTCTGGCTTCACCTTCCACCACGTGCACGTCGGTGAGACCGTCATTCTTCGTCACCACTAGGTGGTGCGAGGCGAAGACAGCGACCTGCGGGAGGTGAGTGACGACAATAACCTGCCGGTTTTGTGCCAGGCGTTTCAAGCGGGCACCCACTTCAGTCGCCGTTTGCCCGCCAATTCCCGCATCAACTTCGTCGAAAATGAAGGTCTTCGTAGTGCTCTTTTCACCCAAGACGACTTCGAGTCCCAGCATGATGCGGGACAGCTCGCCACCAGAGGCTCCCTGCCCAAGTGGGCGTGGTGTGGCCGATGAGTGCGGTTGAAGCAGGATAGTGACCTCGTCGAGGCCATGCGACGTAGGTTTTGTCTTTTCAACGGTACTAATAAGCTTCGCGTCTGCCATGGCAAGCGCGTGCAACTCTCCCGTTACTTTTTCCGCCAGCTCACGACCGCATCGGACGCGGGAATCGTGGAGGCATGAACCGACTTCGAGGACGCGCGCTTGAGCTTCCTTCAGTTTCTTTTCGGCGGCCTCAGGATTATTTCCACTGGTCACAAGCTCTTCAAGACGCTTACGTGCGCGTTGCGCCCATTCAATGAGGCCACTCGCATCATCGGCCCGGCCTTCAAGAAGTTTCTTCAGATCAGCGCGTCGCGAATGAACCCATGCAAGACGAGTGGGGTCAGCGTCGAGGCTACGAGCGTAGGCTCCTAGGTCATCCCCCAAAGTCTCAACATCGATTGCGATGGATTCTGCCTGTCGTTCAAGAGACGCGAGCGACTCGTCGAGACTGCGCGCGGAAGAAATTTGATCGCGACTTTGTCGAAGAAGGCTCGAGGCTCCATCTGTATCGTCAGTTCCTCGGATGAAAGCCGTTGCAGTATCAATAAACCGTCGGAGGTCTTCCACGCTCATCAGGCGACGCGCTTCGAGTCGTAGCTCTTCGTCCTCACCTTCATGAGGGTTGAAAGCATCAATCGCTTCAAGAGCTGCGCTCAACGATTCTGTTTCTTCGATACGCTCATCTGCGTTCTTCGTAATGTCGTCGAAAGAACGTTTGGCGTTCACCGCTTCTTTCCAGGCTTTCCCGTATTCGGCCAGCAGGTCTTGGTGCGCTTGGTCGCCGTAGGAATCTACGAGGTCACGTTGCGCGTTCGGGTTTTTTAAACGCATCTGTTCGGCCTGCCCGTGCACTGTGATCAGGGGGGCAACTGTCTGGGCAAGCGCCGATGCTGGAACCATTCGCCCACCGACGTGTGCGCGCGAGCGACCCTGGGCAAGAACGGTACGCGAAACGATCAGCTCTGAATCTTCAACGTCAATTCCCTCTTCGACCAGAGGAGCTATTTGTTGCTCATCCAGAGTGAAGACACCATCGACTTGCGCGCGAGATCGTCCTTCGCGCACTAAGGCTGGCTCTGCCCGCGAGCCCAATAGAAGGTTTACCGATGTGAGCACCATCGTCTTACCGGCACCCGTCTCGCCGGTAAGAACCGTGAGACCCTCACCGAAATCAAGAGTGGCGCGGTCAATCACACCGATCCCGGAGATTTCAATCGTTGAAATCATTTCGCGACCGACCTGTTACGTCCGTTCCTCCAACCGCGGGTCGGAAGATTAAATTTCTGAACCAGACGAGTCGAGAATGGGGTGTCATCAAGACGGACAAGTCTCACCGGCCACTGACCAACCGTGGTAGTCACACTGGAGCCCGGAGGCAAACTGGTCCGTCGTTTTCCATCGCACCATAGTTCTGGCGAGGTCCAGTTTTCACTGAGCACGCCCACTTCAAGCTTGGAAGACGGACCCACGACAAGCGGCCTCGTAAACAATCCATGAGCCGCCAACGGCGCCATCACGATTGCCTCGGTATCGGGCCATACAACTGGTCCTCCAGCGGAGAAACTATATGCGGTTGAGCCCGTTGGCGTCGCCAAAACAATGCCATCAGCGCCGTACGTTGAAACGTCCTGTCCGTCGACTGCCAGGGCAAGATGCACCGGATGGGCAACATCCGTGTGGATAACGACCGCTTCGTTCAACGCCCAGTCAGTAATGACCGTCCCATCGGGTTGGCGAACAACAACGTCCAACGTTATGCGGGTTTCCAGATGGAAATCTTCGTTCGCGATGCGTTGTGCCAGTTCGTCGAGCCCCTGATCGGTTGCCTCGGCAAGAAAGCCCATGTGGCCGAGGTTCACGCCGAGAAGGGGCACATCGCAACGGCGAGCATATTCAGCTGCCGCAAGGATCGTTCCATCGCCACCGAGGGCAAGAACAAGATCGGCAGAATTTGGGCGCGCGTCTTCGACGACCTCGACGCCAAGAGAGTCGAGCTCGCTCATCATGACCGATGCTGCTGTCTGGGCGTCAGGACGATGCCTATGCCAGACAAGCATGACGCGACGAATCATTGAAGTCCCTTCGAATCTGCGGGGCCAGCAATCACTGCCTCTTTGATACGTGAGCGTAACTCATCAGCATCAATTCCGCCTGAGCCAGATGCGGACATATGAATAAAGTACTCAACGTTCCCAGAAGGCCCCGGAAGAGGCGATGCTGCGACTGCACGGATTGTTAGACCGTTGTCGATGGCGCAGAGCGCAACATTTTCGACGGTTTCCACGTGATGGTTCGGGTTGCGAACAACGCCACCGTGGCCGAGACGTTCTTTGCCGATCTCAAACTGCGGCTTCACCATCAGCAGGAAATCAGCGTCATCGGTTGCAACTTCAACGAGAGCCGGGATAACAAGCGTCAGCGAAATAAAGGACATATCGCCAACAACGATCTGTGGCTTCGGATCCAGATCACCGTCTTTCATCGTGCGTACGTTAGTACGATCCATCACGACGACACGAGGATCTGACTGGAGCTTCCAAGCAAGCTGACCGTAACCAACGTCAACGGCAAACACCTGGCGCGCTCCCGCGCGTAACAACACCTCAGTGAATCCACCGGTTGAAGCGCCTGCGTCCATACACACTGCGTCCGAGATCGTGGGAGCAGTATCGCCCAGAATATCTAGGGCACCGGCCAGCTTATGCGCGCCACGAGACACGTATTCAATCTCTGGTGCCTCGCTGATCACGATCGCCTGTGCAGGATCCATTTGACGTGCGGGCTTCAGGACGATTTCTCCGTCGAGCTTCACACGCTGGTCAGCGATCATTTCTTGGGCATGGGTACGAGATCGAGCCAATCCTCTGCGCACAAGCTCCGAATCAATTCGACGCAGTTTCACAAGAACTCCGGACCGGATAGACGCGTGCGTAGAACAACGTCGCGTTCTTTCAAACGAACGATTTCGCGTTCAAGCTCTTCGATGCTCACTGTTTCAGACTGGATATTCTGCCCTGAATTCGTAGCTTGGCGAGCATCATCATTGCCGAGGCTCCGGTTCTGGGGCGGCGTCACGCTCGCCCCAGAACCGTCACTGAGATTAGTCATCACTCGCCTTGAGTTTCGCCCGCTTCGTCATCGTCTTCAGTTTCGGCAAGAAGACGTTCGAGTTCTTCTTCGCCGGGAAGGAACGCAGGAGTTTCCAATGCTTCATCAAGTTCATCTGCTTGAACTGCAAGCAGTTCGTCAGAGGAGGTGAAGCCCTCGTCGCTTTCTGCGTCTTCTAAGATTTCAATCGGCGCAACAACGATTCCGGACTCATCGTCGTTCGGAACGACTGTGAGCTTGGGGCAACGCGGGGTCTCTCCGGCGTTTTCGTCAGAGTAATCCCAGCCTGCTGCCGCCATTGCACGGTAGGTGTCGAGCGTAATCGTGTAGATCTCATCCTCGGCCAGTTCAACATCGTCGACGAAAATTCCACCGCGACGTGCGATGCGGACGACCTGAGAGACGCCACAGGTCCAGGAGTTATCCAGGTGGTGCTTAGCGCGCGGATGAGTGTCCTGAAGGCCTCGGATATCGAGGGCAAGGAAGCTGGGGCGCTGGCCACGAGGAGCCGTCACAATGGCTTGTGCGTCATGAATACCAGTAAGAACATGCATTGCCGGCATGCCTGCGCGAATAGCACCCAGGATGTCGGTTTCAAGGCGGTCGCCAACAGCGATCGGCTTCTCGCCGCCAACCAGCGCAGCAGCACGCTGGTAAATACCCGGTTCCGGCTTGCCCGCTGCAAACGCACGCTTGCCCGTTGCATGTTCAATGGCGGCGACAAGAGAGCCGTTGCCAAGAGCAAAGCCACGTTCCTGTGGAAGAGTTGTGTCAAGGTTCGTTGCGAAGAAGCGCGCACCACGTTGAATGGCAAATGCGCCTTCCGACATGAGCGCCCAGTTCACGTCCTTGTCGAGGCCCTGAACAACGGCAACCGGCTCATCATCAGCGGAATCAACAAGCTCATATCCCGCTTCAGTCAGTGCAACGCGAAGACCGTCGCCACCGATAGCAAAGACCTTCGAACCGTCTTCGATACGTTCCTTCATCAAAGCAATAACATCCATGGCGGAGGTCATCACCATCGACGGATCTGCTTCAAAGTCCATCGTGTTCAGTTTGTCGGCAACCTGGCGAGGGCTACGCATCGCGTTATTCGTAACGAACACGGTCTTCATGCCGGCTTCGCGTGCTTCTTTCACTGCGTCAGCTGCATGTTCGATCGGCTCATCACCATTCCATGCGGTGCCATCGAGATCAAAGAGGGCAACATCGAATTCTTCGACCAGCGGTCTTGACATTGCACGAAGCTGAGTGCGCTTATTGTCAACGTCAGCATCCGCATAGAGCGAAATATCAACGATATCGGGGTCTTCGATTTCTTCAGGAAGTTGGGATTCGAGTTCGTCGGCTTCATCATCGCGTCCAAGTTCGCGCAGACGATCAATCTTGACCTCGTTCAAGCGACGCAGGAGGAAGGGATCCGTGTCTGCGGGCAATACAGCCAACGCATCATCGACGATGAGCAGACCAACTTCGTTCTGGCCAAGATCGGCGCGAGCGCCGGAAGAAACCAGAATCAGTTCGACTTGCTCAGACAGTTCCATGCCCTTGGTTTCAGTCTGGTCGATGATTTCGACAGCCTTTTCAGGCCGTCCCAGTCCACGTTCACAATCGGCTTCGACTGCACGAAGCGAGTTGTCACCGCGCATACGACGGACGGCGCGGACCTCACGGAGCGCCTCGTCATAGCGACCGGATGCGTATGCGGTCAAGGCACTTGCTTCGCGGACAACGTCGACGCGACCGGCACGCGCAGATGCTGCTAAAGCATGCTTGTAGGCAAGTTCCGGATCAAGGTCGATCAGCTGTCCGGCCATCACGAGGTGGCGGGCAACGATGTCCTTATTCGGGCCGGAAAGTGTAGTAAGTGCGCGCAGTGCTGCTGCATCAAGTTCTTGGGCGGACACACCTGCGGGAATCGTAGGTTCGTTCGGGTTGGGCGAGACGTACTCGTCAGTGGAAGCGTAGTTTTGGTACTGCTCTTGGTTGTGGCTGGGAGGCATGCGATCACCGCGCTGGCGATCGCCACCGCGACGCTCATTGTTACGGTCAAAACCGCCGGAACGACGATCATTGTTGCGCTCGAAGCGAAGATCCCGGTTGTCATCACGACGACCATAACCGCCCCGACGACGATCATCACCACGACGACCGTAACCACCTTCACGGTGATCGTTGTTACGGTCGAAACCACGACCACGGCTGTCATCACGACGACCGTAACCACCTTCACGGCGGTCATTGTTACGATCGAAACCACGACCACGGCTGTCATCACGACGACCATAACCACCTTCACGGCGGTCATTGTTACGATCGAAACCACGACCACGGCTGTCATCACGACGACCGTAGCCACTTTCGCGACGGTCGTCGTTTCCACGGGATTGTTTGCGGTCGCTCCACCGTGAGCGACGTTGGAATCCACCACGACCCTTATCAAAACGTGATCCTTGTTCTTCTGTCATGGCTTCTTCCTCTATTCCTGCGCGGTTGCGCTTTTCAAACGTGGGCGTTCTATCCCTGATAGCTACGTCCCTACTTTAAGAAAGCATAGCCGGCTCACGGTGATAATCCGCCAGAAACTGCCACATTGTGCGTGAGTCCACTCGCCTATCGCTACGTGTTGCTGAGCTTTGACTGAAGGGCACTTTGGAAAAGGTGAGAGGCTCTCGTGGGTGAGCATGTTGAATTAGAGTGGGCCGTGCATACCGTTTTTGTGTTTTGCGTAATAGTAGTAACCCCCTCCTTGGAGTGGTGCTCCAAGGGAGGGGGTTAGTTGAGTTGAATTGCGGCGGTGTCCTACTCTCCCACACTCTGTCGGGTGCAGTACCATTGGCGTTTGTGGGCTTAGCTTCCGGGTTCGGAATGTTTCCGGGCGTTTCCCCACTACTATGACCACCGCAAAAATGGTCACTCGCTTGTGTTATTCCACTCCCCCCCCCTGTTGTGTGTTGGAGGGGGGTGGGTTGAGTGTGATTCGTATAGTGGTTGCAAGCAGTCGTTTTGGTTGCGTTTTGTGGTTTCGTGTAGTGTTGGCCAATTAGTACCAGTCGGCTCGCGAGCACATTGCTGTGCTTCCACCTCTGGCCTATCAACCCGCTAGTCTGGCGGGGGCCTTCACACCATTACTGGTGTTGGAAACCTCATCTTGGAGCAGGCTTCCCGCTTAGATGCTTTCAGCGGTTATCCTTTCCGAACGTAGCCAACCAGCCGTGCACCTGGCGGTACAACTGGCACACCAGAGGTTCGTCCATCCCGGTCCTCTCGTACTAGGGACGGGCCTCCGCAAGTTTCCTGCGCGCACAGAGGATAGGGACCGAACTGTCTCACGACGTTCTGAACCCAGCTCGCGTACCGCTTTAATGGGCGAACAGCCCAACCCTT
>NZ_JASOER010000034.1:0-2482 GCF_030212665.1 Pauljensenia sp. UMB9872
GAGAGAATCCTTGCCGTTATTGGGAAAAGTGCCAAAAGCTGTTTTCATACATGGCCTTGCGGTTCCAAGAAAACCACCATAGGGTTTTTGTGGGAGTTTAGTCCCGGTTGGTTGCCATTATTAAGGGCTGCGAGATCACTGATAGTTGGTCTATGCGATTCTTGCCAGTTGTGAGGTTGGCATGGCTCACTCCGCCATCAGCAGATGCGGGTGCTCAGGTAGCGAGCCTTCGGACTTTCTCCATATCCAGAATATCTTCGCGGAAGGAAGATTTGACAGCATGACGAAGCAAAATGCGATCCGTCGTCGAGGTACGGCGATTTTAGCTACTGCTTTCTCTCTGGCCATGGTGGGCACCTTTGCCCCCGCGGTAATGTCCGGATCCCAGCTCGTTCCGGCTGCTAATGCGCAGGATCCTGCTGGCGGCGATCAGGCCATCTATTCTCCTGGTAAGGCGAGCGAAAAAGGCACGATCTCTGGCTCTGTCAAGGAGATTGTGAAGGCTGCCAATGGTTTCAATAACGTTCAGGATGCCGGTAGGCTAATGGGGGGGGGTGTGAAGGTATACGCCCAGTGGTATGAGGGCGTCAACACGGAGCATTCGTCCCCGGTGTACTACACCGAAAGCGATGCTAACGGTAACTTCACCATCAAGATGGGGCCGTACACTGATGCTCTCGGCGTGACCCGCACGTTTGCTGCGGATGCCAGTGTTGGCCTTACGACAGGTGACCCTGCCGGTCAGCGTGATCAGCGCCGTGAGAAGATCCGTATGTGGACGGAACTACCGGATGACTTGACCGATAAGTATCGTCTGGTGCACCAGCCGGCGGCTGGTATCTTCCCTGGCATTGGCGCAAGCACCACTCCCAATACCCAGGGTGACGGCCAGTGGAATGACAATAAAGTCTCGGGTGTGACCATCGCGTACGCGCAGAAGGACAAACTGCCACAGCACCTTCCGGAAAACAAGTGGGTAGAGAGTGTTGGAAAGTCCAGTAACAATGGTACCTATGCTGGTCGGGCATTTTGGAACCTTGATGTGTTGCAGGGCGCGTTAAGCCACAACGCTGTCAGTGCCTTTGGAGGCAAGGATGTTGCTGCTGCTGGTTTGAAAGTGGTTGGCTCTTACCTCAACGACGAGGCTGTGACCAAGATTGAACAGTACGCAAAGGATAACTTTGCGGATAAGACTCTGCGTGGGAGTGATTGGACTCCTACTGACGAAGAGGGCCTGCAGCGCTGGATTAATGAGCAGGTAGCTGCGGATCCAGAAGGCTGGATTGCCGAGACGGTCACCACCACTACTGGCGCTGATGGTAGGTTCCAGCTGTTCTGGAAGGGTATCTACGGTAACAACCACACTGGTACGGGTGGCGGCATTAACCCGCCGGCTGCAAAGTTGCACAAGCTGGCCGGTTCGTGGGAAGAAGGTGCCTGGACTAACGGCAACCTTCAGTCGAAGCACGTCAATATGCACTGGAGCTACCTCAGCGTTCTTGGCGCTGATGGTAAGCCGCTTCCAGACAATATCGGTGTGCTGTATCCGTGGTCTCTTGGACAGTGGGCGGGCCCGGGCTTCGGCGCTGATTTGAACGCTGGTGGTAACGCACAGCTCTTCGGTGGCGACGGTGTACTAATTGGTAACACCACTGATGGCTACACGGGTTGGAACATCGCGCTTGCGCCGCAATCCTTGAAGTTCGATGTAGTGGATAAGAACACCACTGATAACTGGGCAACGGTCGGCGATACGGTTCAGACTGATACCTCCGCTCTGCCGATCACTGAGGATCTGACCTACTACATCCAGTGGGTAGACAAGACCGGCAAAGTCGTCAAGACCTGTGAGACCGCTAAACCTGATGCCGCGACCAAGATCCCAAGCTGTCCGTTCACCGTTCCGGCAGAAGCCCAAACTGGTGATACGTTCACTGCTCGCCTGAAGCTTGCTGATAGCGATCCAGATCCAACGGACGACCTAGTTCTGGCTCTGGATGCCTTCGCTGTGGCTCGTGAATACCTTGAGTACAACGAGGTCCAGGCGAAGGCTGAAGTGGCGGCTTCCTCCGACCCGAAGTTCGACAACCCGGCTACCGACGCCGTAGAAACCAAGCCTGCGAAGGCGAAGTTTGAGCTTGGCACACTGCCGGAGGGCGTCACTAAGGATCAGGTTTCGGTTGATCCTGTGACTGGCGTCGTGACCTTTACTCCGAACGCTGACCAGGTTGGTAAGACGTTCAAGTTCCCAGTTATGATGCGCAACGAGGCCCTGCAGGTCCCGGTTCTCGACGAGAACGGCGATCCGGTGAAGGGCGACGACGGCCAGCTGAAGACCCAGGGCCGCGTTGTTGCCCAGGCCGATGCCCCATTCACGGTTACCCAGCCTGATGTGAAGGATAACCAGAAGTACGAGCCTGCGTATGAGGGTAAGTTGGTTGTTCCTGGTGACCAGGGGACGACGTCTGCTCCGTCGTTTACT